>CAYWZI010000052.1:3091-14141 GCA_964462815.1 uncultured Microbacteriaceae bacterium | reverse complement strand
GACGTGGCATCACCGCATGGCGATCAGTGCCGATGAAGCGGTGCCCGATTCCCGCACTCGGTTTCGCGACACTCTCGAGCTGGGCGCGGGAGTGCTGACTCCGTTCGCGTGGCTGGGGTTCTGGTTCTTCTGGCAACGGCGGGCGCGGTCTCTGAAGAAGCTCGCGCCCGGGTGGGCCGCGCAGTTTGGGGGCGCTGACGTGGCTGGCGGCACGACATGAGCGGCGCATCCAGCAGCCCCGACCGGGCCGTCAGTGCCCTGGCCGTCGCCGACTGGCGACGCCGCATTGCCGCCCTCTATGCCGAGCTGCGTTCGGCGACCGACCTTCCCGCCGCGCACGACCACTGGCGCCGCACGCGTGACGAGCTCTTCGCCCACCACCCCGCCTCGCCCTTGCTGCCCGCCGACCGCGATGCCTTCACGGGCCTGCGCGTCAAGCCTTACGACCCCGCGTGGCGGTTCGAGTGTGTGATTCAGGATGCTGAGCCTTCGCGCATCGAGGCGGCCACCGGCACTGACGGCGTCGTGCCGTTCGAGCGGATCGGTGTCGTCGAGGTGCCGGGCATCGGCTCGCTCGATGTCTGGCGGCTCGCCTCCTATGGCGGCGGACTCTTCGTCCCGGTGCGGGATGCTCTCTCGCGCGCGCCCGGAGGCACCTACGGCGGCGGCCGCTACCTGCTCGACACTGTCAAGGGCGCCGACCTCGGCGGAGGCCGGGCGCCGTGGTCGCTCGTGCTTGACCTGAACTTTGCCTACAACCCCTCGTGCGCCTACGACGAAGCGTGGGCGTGCCCGCTCGCCCCGGCCGGCAACGTCGTCGACGTCGAGATTCCCGTCGGCGAGCGCTACGGCGATGGGCGGCTCGCGCTCTGACGAGAGATCAGCGGCGCGCGACGAGCACGACGTCGTGCACCGCGAGGGGGCTCGTCTCGCTCGGGCCGGGTACCTCGCGAGCGCGGGTCGACGCCGTGGCGCTCGAGAAGCCTGACGCGTAGGGCAGCAGGTCGGCCTCATCGACGAGCAGGTGTGCAGACGGACGCCCCACCCCCGACGTCGCATCGCTCACGGCGTGGCCGACGAGGAGAAGGGTGCCGCCCGGCGCGACCGCGGCGGCCAAGCGCGTGAACACGAGATCACGCTCGTCGGGCGGCAGGTGGACGAAGAACGCGATCACGAGGTCGAATGCGCGACTCTCGGGCTCCCACTCGCGCAGATCGGCACGCTGAAACTCCGCGCTGCCTCGCAGTTCACGAGACAACGCCTCCTCTCGCGCGCGATCGACGGCTACGTCAGAGACGTCGATGCCGAGCACGTGCCAGCCGCGCTCGGCGAGCCACAGAGCATCCGCCCCCTCGCCACAGCCGATATCGAGAGCGCGACCGGCAGTGAGCTCGGCCGCTTCGGTGACCAGTACCGGGTTCGGTGTTCCGCTCCACACGCGGGGCTTGGCGAGATACCGCTCGTTCCATCGATCACGCGCGTCGTCGGTCATGGCCCCATTCTGCCGCGCGCCGCGCCTGGGCATCCGCTTACAGGGCGACCTGCTACGGTTGAGGCATAGGCAGAACTGTTCTCAGTTCTCCTGCGTCGTAGAACGCTTCCTCCTCCCGCCCGCCGCGCACCGACTCGCGCACCGGAGCGGTTCGACACTTTCTCACGGCGAACGATGTCGGCCACTGCCGCCGTCGCCACTTCGATTCCTGTTGCCGCGCGCTTGTCGCCTGCACCACATCCTGATCACTCGGTCACGGATGCTCGGAATCGCGCACGCTCGAAAGGCACCACCACCATGACCACCCAGTCACCCACCACCTTCAGCGCGCTCGGCGTGCCCTACCCCCTCGTTGAGGTTCTCGAGGCCCAGGGCAAGACCGAGGCGTTTCCGATTCAGGTCGATACTCTTGCCGACACCCTCGCCGGGCGCGACGTGCTCGGCCGCGGGAAGACGGGCTCGGGCAAGACCCTGGCCTTCTCGATTCCGATGGTCGCGCGCCTCGGCATGCGCACGGGCGCTGCCCGTCGCCCGATGAAGCCGCTCGGTCTCGTGCTCGCCCCGACGCGCGAGCTTGCCACCCAGATTCTCGCTGTGATCGAGCCGATGGCCGAGGCGTATGGCATGCGTGCCATGACGATCTTCGGCGGCGTCTCGCAGGGCAAGCAGGTTCAGCAGCTGCAGCGCGGCGTCGACATCGTCGTGGCCGCTCCCGGTCGCCTCGAAGACCTCATGAAGCAAGGTTTCGTCTCGCTCGACGCGGTCGAAATCACCGTGCTCGACGAGGCCGACCACATGGCCGACCTCGGCTTCTTGCCCGGCGTCACCCGCATCTTGACGGCCACGCCCGTGCGCGGCCAGCGCATGCTGTTTAGCGCGACCCTCGACAACGGGGTCGACAAGCTCGTGAAGCAGTTCTTGCACGACCCCATCACGCACTCAGTCGACGAAGCCAACTCACCCGTCGCCGACATGACCCACCACGTGTACGAGCTCTCGGGCACCGACGAAAAGAAGCGCATGATCACCGCGCTCGCCTCCGGCAGTGGCCGCCGCATTCTGTTCATGCGCACGAAGCACACCGCAAAGAAACTCGCGAAGCAGCTGACTGCCGAGGGCATTCCCGCCGTCGACCTGCACGGCAACTTGTCGCAGCCAGCCCGCGACCGCAATCTCGCCGCCTTCGGCGACGGCAGTGTGCGCGTGCTCGTGGCGACGGATGTCGCGGCACGCGGTGTGCACGTCGATGACATCGAACTCGTGATCCACGTCGACCCGCCCACCGAGCACAAGGCCTACCTGCACCGCTCAGGACGCACCGCCCGCGCCGGAGCCGCGGGCGACGTCGTGACGCTCGTGCTGCCCGAACAGCGCCGCGACACCGCCGATCTGCTGCGCAAGGCGAGCATTCGCGTGCAGCCCCAGCAGGTCACCTCGACCTCGCCGGCCGTCACGCGCCTCATCGGCGAGGTAGCCCCCAAGGTCGCCGAGCACGAGCTTCCTGCTGTGCTGAAGCGTCAGCCCGACGGTGGCGGAACCTCGCAAGGGGCCAACGCGCAGCGCAAGCGCGCGAACCGCTCAGGCCAGGGCAACTCTGACGGGCAGCGCGGACAGCGCTCCTCGCAGGGTGGCCAGCGCTCGTCGAGCGGCGGGCAGCGCTCGTCACAGCGTCGCACCGATGTCGCTCCCACGCGTGCAGGCAACACGACACCGGCCGCACGCACGACCGACGGGGCCGCACCGACTCGAGCCACCCAGGGCTCGCGCCGCGCGTCGGCGCCGAGCGGCGGCAGCTCGACGGGCGGAATCCGCGTCGGCCAGGTGGTGCGCAGCAACTCGACCGGCGGACAACGCCGCGGGCGCTAACGCGCGCACCCTCGCCCGGCAGTTGACTCAGCCGCCGGGCGAGGGCCAGGTACTTAGTTCGACTCGGGTACGAGCCGTTTGGGCCGTCGTGCAGCGGCGAGTCCCAGCAAACCACCGCCTGTGAGTAGAACAATGCCACCCAAGGCCGCGAGTGCTGGCATCAAGGAATCATTCGCGCCGGTGTTCGGAAGCGCGTACCAGTTAGTGAAGATAGCGCCGTTGGGCTGATCACTCAGCCCGCGCAATGCTGCAAGAGTGACCGTGTTGCCGTTCACCGAAGCGCTTTGGGCGCCATTGGCCATCGTCATGGTGTGGTCAATCCTGAGGGCTGCACCTGGGCCTGTCTCGGTGATGGCACAATCGGCTCCTTCTGCAAGCTCTGTCCAGGTGAAGGTCTCGCGTGAATTGATCGTTTGCACCGCTGCCTCCTCGGGCAGGACCTCGCGACCGTCCAGTGTGCACGAAATCGTGAACTCGAACGGACCAAAATCGGCCCGTTGCGGATCAGGGGCGACGAGCTTGGAAATCGAGACCTCGGCGAAACGGTACGTGTTCTCAACGGTCAGGGGAGGTTGCGCCTGATCGTCGGGGTCGAGAATCGTGGGGTCGATCACGACGGAGAACGCACCGCCAATCACCGGGTCACCGGCTGCGTCGAGAATCTGCCATGAGATAGCGCCCCCTGTGCCCACCTCTGTCAGCACACAATCGGCTCCCGATGCAATCTCGGTGTAGTTTGCGACTGGATCGATCGCGGTAACAACGCGTTCATTTCCACCCGGAAGCACGAGCTCGACACCATTTCGCGTGCAGACGAGCTCAACGGTGAACTCGACGGCGGGTACGACACTAGTCACGAACTTGTCGATCGCATCGAGGTCGCCGTCGAACTCTTTGGTGACCCGCAACGAACCCGTCAAGAACCAGTTGGTGGCCTCGACAGCCACGACCGGGCTGGGCACCGGGATGCTCGCATCAGGCACAATGAAGGTGTCGGTTTCGACCCCGTCGACGGTGATGACGACCGCGTCGGCTCCATTCAAGTCGGGCTCGCTGACCTCGCACTCGGAGCCAGCGATGATGTTCTCGATCGACACACTGAAGCCGTTGCTGCCCTGCGACAGGGTCACCGAGTCGTCATACTGCACCGTGTTCTCGAACGTGCAGTACAGATCGATAACGAACGAGCGCGGTCGCCCGAACTGGTCGATCGCTGCGTCGCCACCGTCGAACGACTTTTCGATGACTATCGCGGCGGGGGCGTTGAACCGGTTGTTGAACTCGACCTGGTTGATCGGCTCTGCAGGGTCGCCAACTTCGACGGGACTCAGCCGGAAGAACTCTGCCGTTCGCGCGTCGTTGTCTTCGACGACAGAGCTGCCCTGGTCAGGGTCGGGGTCGGTGCTGGCGTTGACGATGGTCACGTCTGCTCCGCGATCATTGGTCTCTGTGACAAGACACGTCGAGTTCGCGGGGATGCCCTGGATGATCTTGACGTCGCCGTCATCGAGCGAGAAGCTCGCATCAGTGGGGTCGAGCGGCACCGCGACTCCGAGGAACGTGCAACTCACCTCGAACTCGAACTGCGTCGGCACCACGACTCCGAGCCCAGCGGTGACGCGCTTCTCGACGAGCAGGCCAGCGAACTGATAGTCGTTGACGATGTCGATCGTCGGCAGGCTCGCCGGCGGCGCAAGCGGGTCGATGATGATCGTGCCGGCGGTGACGCTGGTTTGCCCGCTGGCATCCGTTTCCGTTGCTGTACAGCTCGATCCACCCGGAATGTCGTCAATCGTGACGGACGGTATGGTGATGGTCGCCGGAATAGTCGACCCGTCGACGTCAGCGGCTGTCGACCACGGTCGCTCAAACTCTTCACCCAGGCTCGTGCACACGAGCTCTCCCGTGAACACCTGCCCGTCGGGAACGAATCCAGACGCTGGCCCCGTGATCGTCTTTTCAATGATCACGCTGCCCGTGGCAAGGCCGACCTCGGCCCGGGAATAGTCGAGCGCCGCGATGGGAGTGACGGTGACGCCTGACCGGCTGATGCCCGACACCGATAGAGAATTCACGGCCAGCGGATTCGGCCCGGCGCTCCCGTCGAAGACATCAACCTCCGCGACCGTCATGGTGGTGATGTCAATCGTCGCCGAGTCTGCCGGGTCGAAGAGCTCTCCGTCGGGGAAGACGACGATGAACTGCAAGCCCGTAACCACGCTGTAGTCGAAACCTCCTCCGGGGAAGGGAGGAAGCAAGGCCCAGCCTGTCGCCGGATCACTACCGCAGGCGAGAGGGTTCGCAGGGCTTTGAAGAACGCCGGCACAGGGTTCGACCGCCGTCGTGTAGTAGGTCGTCACTGTGGCTGCCGGACCGAAAGCCGTGACGATCTCTCCCGTGAACTGTGCTTGCCATCGCGAGTTGCGCACGAGGTCGCTCACGATGGTTTGATCTCCGGTCGTGGGCAGTCGAGTCGCGATAACCAAACGTGTGAGCGAGGTGGTACCGGTGTTCTGCAAGGTGTTGCGCCACGTCTGTTCTTGACCGGGAATGGTCGTCGGAGCGCATGGCGGGCGGGAGAACCCGGCTGCGTCTTGCGCCGCCAAACAGTCGGCTTGGGTTCCCCCGGTGAACTCATCGGTGGGGAACGAGATGCCCGGGGTGTTCTCGGCCTTCACACTGATGAACGCCCGCACCGCCGGAGCCAGCGAGGGCTCGACCATTGTGCTGGTCGTGCAGCCAAAGCCCGCCGAGGTCGTTGTCGCGGTGAAGCCCGTCGGTGCCGTACATGCATTCAGAAGTCGATTGCCGCGAATCTCAAAGCTGTTGGTGACCTCTGTGCCCTCGACGAGTCCTGGCCGGAAGAGGAGCGGCACGGTAATCGTGTACGTCTGGCCGACACCGAGCACGGTGCCACTGGGGAACGTAAACCGGATGCTCGATGGTCCAGCACCGGCCATCGTCGTTGTGATCGTCGCATCGGCGGGATTCACCCCCGTGGGGAGCGCGAGCGCGCCCCCGGGGACAGAACCGCCCGCAAGAGTGAACGTGTAGTTCGTCGGCCCATCAGGGTTGAAGATCAAGAACGCCCCGTCGACATCCGTTGGCAGGGTGTCGGTGATCACCGGGTCGACAATAGGCAGTTGGCCGGTGTTGGTCATCTGAAGCGTGTAGGGAATCACAGCGCCCGGAGACCGGACACCCGTCGGGAGCTTCTGAACCTGAACGCTCGTCGTCTGGTGAATAAGTCGATAGGTAGCGGTCGTAGACGCCGTCGCTGTCTTGCCCCAGATTCCAAGCACAGTAGCGGTCAATCCATTGGTGGTGCGGCCGAGAAGCGTCTCGCCGGGGGCGGGCACGTTTCCTGCATAGTCAGAGGGAACCTCTCCACCACTCCGAAGGTCCACCCGCCTCTGCACGGTGAGTGGGATCGACACGGTTGGCGCGGCCGGGTTCTCCCACTGCGCGTCGTCGGAGCGCTTGACGGTCAAGCGCAGTCCCGTGACGTCACCAGCAACGATTCCAGCCGGCAAGAAGGATCCTGCAGTGAGTTGCGCTTGCGTGAGCCAGATCCCTGCTCCTGACCAGGTCCCGCCGCGGGCGACACAGTCCAACGCCGGAGCCACATCGATGGCTGCAGCGTTGAAAGCGCCACCAGTGCACGCCTCCACCTGTAGTACGGCGGCCCCGCCCGGAGAGCTAAACGTTGGCAGGGTAATCGTGCCACGGCCGACAAAGTCGAAGGCATTCCAGAAAGTGGCTTGGTCATCGATGAGGGTGAGCGACGCCACTCGTTCACTACCGCTAGCCACGCCCGACAGTGTCACGGTGATCGGGGTGCGCGTGGGCTCAACTTGCGAAGTAGTGGCGAAAGTCTTGGTCGGTGTCACGCCGATTGTGGATGACAGCAGGGAGATGCTTGCGTCGCGCACGGTGCTCAACGAGACGGGGGCGAAAGCGGGGTCAGTAACGCTGCTGCCCGGAAGGAATCGGAGGTCGCTCACGGTGCCCTGCATCGAATTGCGCACCGTCGGCCCGACGACTGGATCGGTCGTGCCGCGCAGTGTTGGACGCAAGGTTAGGTCGACGACGACCGTTGCTTGAGCATTCGTTGCCATGCGCCCGGTATAGACCACGGTGAAGGACTCCGCCGTCTGAAGCTGAACGGGGGTCCAGCCGGTCGCTGCGGTAGCGACGGTAGCGGGAGCGCCCGTCGCCGAGACGAGAGTGGCGCCGAGCCCATCGAGCACAGTCACCGTCACGCCGGTCGCTCCCGTCGGGTGAGTGAACGAAACGAAGCGAGTTAGGTCAAACTCTTCGAAGGGAATGTCGTTGGGAGCGACCACCGACGGATTCGGCTCCGCGATCGACGGCGTAGAGGCGATACCGCCCACCGTAGTGTTTCGCGTCACCAAGGTCACCCGACTAGTCGGCGCGGGTGTGACCGTCGCGGTGTCGGGAATCGGGAGCGGCCCGCCAGTCCAGGTTTTCGACGCAGTGAGCGCAAGGTTGGGATCTTGCAACTGAATGGTGTCGGTCGCTGCGTCAGTGAGCGTGCGATCGCTCAACACTGCGCTCGCTGCGACGTCATTCAGCACCACGCTGTTTGCACCATTCATCGCCGTGTTGAACTCATACCCATTCACCACTGGGGTTGACGAGCTCGAACGCAGCGCGTCGCGAATCTGGAAGACAAGGTCGATGTTGCGCGACCCACTCAATGACGAGACGCCAGACCCCGGCGCCGGGTTCAAGACCGTGCGACCGGGCCGTTCTGTGAAGATGAAACGCACACCCACATAGAGTTCTCGCTGAGCAGACGTCAGGTCGGTTTGTGGAAACGCAGTGCAGGGATTTCCTACGGTGCAGTACCGCGCCGTCCCGGGGGTTCCTGTGATCCATGCCGGTGGCGTTTCCCACGTGCCGGTACTCGAATTGAAAAGCTCGACGGCAACACGATCGTACTGGAGCTGCGGGTCGAGGGCAGACGTTATCTCGCTGATGCGAAAGAGGTTGAAAGCGTCGTACATTCCCTTGGTGAATGATGACGGCGTTGGGGCACTGTCGGAGACGGTCATGCTCTGAACTCCAGTGAGGCCACCAGTCGACCAGGTCAGACGCACGCGGGTTTGGGCATTAGATCGCGTATTGATGAGAGTCTGGTCCGTCACCGATCCGGTTTGTAGAAACCGCTTCGACACGGAGATATCTCCCGCACCTCCGGGCCCACCGGGCCCACCGGGCCCGCCGGTCGTGGCCGTTAGGTCGACTGTTGCGCAGGCGGGTGGCGTGATTGCCGGGTCGACACCGATCGCTGTCGCCTGGGCAACCAAGCAGTTGTCAAGCGCTCTGTCTTCGTTAGGAAGCGCTGTAGGTGCCGAATCGCGGAGGGTGGAGCGTAGAGAGAAATCGATGTTCGAGGTGACCGATTGTCCGGGAACGAAGCCTGCATTCGACTCCCACAGAAGCTCGAGCCCGTAGATGCTGTCGCGCACACCGGCGGGAATAGCGATCGTCAGAGGCCCACCAGTGAGGTCTACGAACCCAGCAAGGTCATTGTAGGTTCCCCCGCTGTCGCGATAGCGCACCGTGAGTGTTGCGCCGCTCGGCACATTCGTGAGCGTTAACTGGGTGGGGTCGAAGTAGCGGTACCAGTCGGTCAGGCCCGCTTCGGCGAGCGGCGGGTCGAACTGACTGATGGTGTCAACGCGACGGGTGGACTGCGGGTAAGCGGCGATAGTGGTTTGCAGGGTCGCGGTTGTCAATTGTCCGGCGGCGGCGAAGAGGTCCGAGCGCGTCAGCGACTTTGTGGTCGAGAGCGCGACCTGATCGGCGAAAACGGTGATCTCGTCCGTCGCCGTTGCCGGCGGCAATGGCACGTCGAAGACGTTGATGCCTCCGACCGAGATGGTGTTCGAGTAGTCCACTCGCAGAACCGGCGCGACCTGGAGGGGGTTAGCTCTGACAGTGAACGGAATTGTCGCCGTTGCGCTGGGTGGCATCGACGTTCCATCGAATGTTGCAACGAACCCGGTGACTCGCTTGCCGACCTCCGGTGCCGGAAGCGTGTTGATGGTCGTTGTCGAGTCGGTGCTCGTGGTGGTGTCGGCGTAGAAGTACTGGATGGTGGCACTCGTTGCCCCACTAGGCCAGACAACAGAACCGAGCCCGTCGAAAAGGAGGCCGCCGCCGACGTGCGCGGGCGCCAGCGGATTGTCACTGGCCAGATTGCTCGGCACCGTCGGTTCGGAGATGCTGAGCGACCGCAGCGGCACCGAGCCCGAGTTTGACCCTGTCAGCGTCACCAGGGCGGTCGTGGTGTCCGAACCCTCGAACGCTACTGTCGCGATGCGATCCGGTGCAATGACTTTGGAAGCCGCGACGCTCGAAGTTGCGGCCTGAAGCGTGAGCGACTGTGTCGCCGTGTCAGTCGCGGTGAAGGCGCCGATGGCAACCGTCGAGGTCGAGGTGTTCGACCGCGCGCCGCTTCCCGATCCCCGCAAGATCGTCGCCAAATCGAACGAGGCAGTCGCCCCCGTCGGAATTGCTGCGGTGGCTCCCGAGCTGAAGGCGACGCGAACACCGCGAATGTCGGCGACCGGCACACTCGCGGGCAGAGACAGCGGATCCGGCACGGGCACCGCGGCGGCGTCAACCCACGCAGAAGTCGATGCGTCCCACACCGAAACGATTGCACTCGTCGCCCCGGCGGGCCAGACCACTGATTCGAGAGAATTGACCTGCAGGGTCTCGGCGAAGATTCCGGTCAAGACGGTCGGGTTCTCGGGGTCTTGAATGGTGAAGGTATCGACCGGGCTGTTCGAGGTGTTCGTGCCGCCCGCGGTTACCGCCGTCGGTGAACCGACGACACCGAGCACAGTCGACGGAGCGAAGGCCTTCGTTGCCGTCGTCGCCAACTGCAAGGGAACAGTAAGGGTCACGTCGGTAGGGCTGCTGCGCGGCGCCGTGTTGTCAGAATCGACGTGCGCCGTGTTGGTGATCGTGATTGGAACAGGCGTGTGCGGAAGGTCAGAGCGCACCGTCAACGGAATCACGACCGTCACGATCTGGTTCGTCAGCCCCACTTGGCCGATCGGGTTCGCTAACGGTGCCTGAAACTCAATGGTCACGTCTTGACCGACGATCGTCACGTTGGCCGGCACAGCAGGCGTCATGTTCACACTGCCGGGGGCACCGACGATGAACTCTGAGGGAATGGTGTCTTCAAGGGTTGCGTTGATGCACTCCTGGGTGAGAACCGAGCACCCCACCTGGATCTGATAGTTGAAGGTGTCGCCGGGAACAAGCTCTGTCTTATCTGCCGTCTTGCTCACGGTCATCGCAGCCGTGTCGGCGGCGAAGGCAGCATCAACGGTGAGGAGAGGGCCGATGAGGGCAACAATCGCCACGGATGCGGCACCAAACATGGCAAGAGGGTGGCGTCGCACATTCCCGGAGCGTCGACGTCGTGCCGTTGAATGTTGCATGGTGCGCAAATCTCCCCCCGGGTGTCGACCGATCTGCACTATGGGGGTTGCTGATCAGACGACATGAAGACGGTTCGCCCCATAGCGAACCACCTTCAATCTACCGGCGACACGCCGAGGCTCTTGTACCCCAGGCGGGGGGGAAAGCGCACCCACTTCGGGGGACATAACCCTTCACTTTGTGGCTACGGCAAGACGCCGACCG
>CAYWZI010000052.1:0-3081 GCA_964462815.1 uncultured Microbacteriaceae bacterium | reverse complement strand
CGAGTGACGCGTTGATCGAGTGGCCATTGCGTTCATCCCCCCGGGTATCGACTCGATGAGCAGAGTGGGTAAGGCTACTCGGTCGACGTGAAGACAGTTCGCGGCATAGCGAACCACGTTCAATCTAGCGGCGACGCGCCGTAGTTCGTGTACCCCAGGCGGGGGGAACTGGTCACCCAGTTCGGGGGACATCACCCTTCATGTTTTGGCTACGGCAAGACGCCGACCGATGCGAGCCCGGCGCGAAGCAGGGCTCCACGACCCCCCTCGAGCTCGTCCGAGACGCGCTGCGAGGCGGCCTCATCAGGGGTCATCCAGGTGAGCTCAAGAGCATCTTGACGCGGCTCACACGTGCCGGTCACAGGTACAACGTACGCAAGGGCGACAGCGTGCTGACGATCATCGCTAAAGCGCGTCGGGCTCGGAAAAGGAAAGTACTCAGCAACAGAGAAGGGCGTGGGCGACGCCGGCAACTGCGGGAAGGCCATCGGCCCCAGGTCTTTTTCGAGGTGGCGGAAGAGCGCGTCTCGCAGAGTCTCGCCATACATCACGCGACCGCTCACGAGGGTGCGAGTAATGCTTCCGGCCTCGTTGACCCGCAGCAGCACACCCACTTCGGTCACCGACCCCATGCCGTCGACGCGCACGGGGATCGCCTCGACGTAGACGAGAGGCAGTCGCTGCCGAATCTGCTCAAGCTCATCGTCAGAGAGCCAGCCCGGGTTCGGGTCGGGAGTGCGCACAGAAGCCATGCCCCATTGTGACCCTTTCGGACCCCGGTCGGGCACACCTGACACGATAGAAGGCATGAGTGGCATGCAGTTGATTGATGAGGGAGCCGTGTTGTGGTCGGCTCCGTCAGCAGAGCGCGCCGACCGACCCCTGCTCGTGCTGCTGCACGGCTACGGATCGCACGAAGGCGACCTGTTCGGGCTCGCGCCGCATCTGCCACTGACCCCCGTCATTGCCGCCCTGCGCGCCCCGCTGCGCGCCGGGCCCGGCTACGCCTGGTACGACCTGAATGGTGCGACGACCGAGAGCCGAGCCGAGGGCGCCGACGCGGCGGCGCGCGGCATTCTGCACTGGCTCGACGGGGTGCGGGCGACCTCCGTAGGGTTACTGGGGTTTTCGCAGGGTGGGGCGATGAGCATCCAACTCCTGCGCCACGCCCCGGAACGATTCGCGTTCGCCGTCTCGCTCGCCGGCTTCGTCGTGCCCGGCGAGGCTCCCGCCGATGCGCGTCTGGCCGATGTCGCACCGCCCGTGTTTTGGGGCCGAGGCACGCATGATGCCGTGATTCCCGACTCCTTCATCGCCGCGACACAGCGCTGGCTGCCGCACCACGTCACGCTCACCGAACGCATCTACGAGGGGCTCGGCCACAGCGTGAGCGAGGCCGAGCTCGCCGACGTGCTCGCTTTCCTTCGCAGGCAGTACGCGTAGGCGCTCGCTGTCAGCGGGCAGGACGACAATAGACGGATGACCGCGCCCGCGCCCGACGACGTGCTGGGCCGGTTTGCGCCCGCCACGCGGGAGTGGTTCGGCGGCGCATTCGCTGCCCCGACCCCCGCACAACTCGCCGCCTGGAACGCGATTCAGTCAGGAAACGACGCACTCGTCATCGCTCCGACCGGTTCGGGCAAGACCCTTGCTGCCTTTCTGTGGTCGATCGACCGGCTCGCAGCGAGTGCAGTGCCCGACGATCCGATGCACCGCACGCGCGTGCTGTACATCAGCCCGCTCAAGGCGCTCGGCGTCGACGTCGAACGCAATCTGCGTTCGCCCCTCATCGGCATCACCCAGACCGCGCTGCGGCTCGGCGGCGCCGCGCCCGCGATCACGGTCGGCGTGCGCAGCGGCGACACCCCGAGCGCCGATCGACGCGCGCTGCAGAAGTCGCCACCCGACATCCTCATCACGACCCCCGAGAGCCTCTACCTCATGCTCACAGCGAGCGCTCGTGAAACGCTCGATGGCGTGACGACGGTCATCATCGACGAGGTGCACGCGGTCGCGGGCACGAAGCGCGGCGCACACGACTACCCCGGCCCGCTCAACGTATCGGTCTCTCGGCAACAGTTCGGCCTCCCGACGAAGTCGCGCGCTACCTGGGCGGAGGGCGGCCCGTGACGATCGTTCAGCCGCCGGCGGCGAAGACCTTCGACCTCAGCGTGGTTGTTCCGGTCGACGACATGACGCAGCCGCCGACCATCGGCGACGCGCTCGACGGTTCGGGTGCCGCGCAAACCCCCTCGATCTGGCCGCACGTCGAAGAGAGCATCGTCGATCGCGTGCTCGAGCATCGATCGACGATCGTGTTCGCCAACTCGCGGAGGCTTGCCGAGCGTCTCACCGCTCGCCTCAATGAGATCTACTCTCTCAGGCTCGGGCTCGACGTGCCCGAGCCCAGCAGCCCTGCGGCAGTCATGGCCCAGGCCGGTTCGACCGCTGGGGCTGAGCCATTGCTCGCTCGCGCCCACCACGGCTCCGTCAGCAAAGAGCAGCGCGGTGAAATCGAAGAGGCACTCAAGACCGGCCAACTGCGATGTGTGGTCGCAACGAGCAGCCTCGAGCTCGGCATCGACATGGGCGCGGTCGATCTCGTCATTCAGGTCGAAGCGCCGCCGAGCGTCGCGAGCGGGCTGCAGCGCGTCGGTCGCGCGGGCCACCAGGTCGGTGAAATCAGCCGCGGAGTGCTCGTGCCCAAACACCGGCTCGATGTGCTGCACGCGACCGTGACGAGCGAGCGCATGACGGCGGGGCTCATCGAAGAGTTGCACGTGCTCTCGAACCCACTCGACGTGCTCGCCCAGCAGACGGTGGCGCACGTCGCCCTCGAACCGTGCGACGTCGAAGCGTGGTTCGACCAGGTGCGCCGCGCCGCCCCGTTCTCGACCTTGCCCCGCAGCGCCTTCGACGCCGTGCTCGACCTCTTGAGTGGGCGTTACCCGAGCGACCGCTTCAGCGAGCTGCGCCCGCGCATCGTGTGGGACCGCGTCGCGGGCACCCTCACCGGCCGGCCCGGCGCGCAGCGCCTCGCGGTCACGAGCGGCGGCACGATTCCCGACCGAGGGCTGTTCG
>CAYWZI010000051.1:0-14230 GCA_964462815.1 uncultured Microbacteriaceae bacterium | reverse complement strand
ACCCGCGTTACCGCCGTGAGAGGGCGGCGTACTAGGCCGCTATACGATGGGGCCGCGTGCACAACCGTTCGAGTATGCCATAGGCGATGCACGCCGACAAAACCGCCGCTGCCCCTTGCGGCCCGTGATTCAGGCGAGAACGCGCAGGCTACCCGCATCCATCTCTATGTCGATCGGAAGCGGCGCGATCCTCTCTCCGTCGGCATAGGCGACCACACCGTCGGCCTCCACACGCACCGACTTCGCGCGGTGCACGACGACGCGGTGGTCGGTGATGTGGGTTCCGGCAAAGACACGCGGGTAGATGCGCAGAAAAGCCAGGCGCCCCAGCGGCCGCACGAGCACGACATCAAAGAGTCCGTCATCGAGGCTCGCGTCGGGCGCCACTTTCATGCCGCCACCGAATGAGAGGTTGTTGGCGACGGCAACGAGCATCGCGCGTTCTGTGTGCACGACTCCGTCGAGCGTCAGGGTGTACTCGATGGGCTTGAGCTTGGCGAGCTCGACGAGCAACGCGACGGTGTACCGACTACGCCCGCGAGGGCGCGTCATGCTGTTGGCCCGTTCGTTCACGAGCGCGTCGAACCCCGCCGAGAGAATGCAGGCGAATCGCGCTGCCCCGCGGGGCGCGCTCTGACCCCCGAAAGCAATGGTGCCTGCGTCGATCACGCGCGGAGGCCGGGCGAGGGCCGCCACGAGCGCCTCGATCGCAGCTTCGGTATCGCCAATCGGGATGCCCAAGCCGCGTGCCACGTCGTTTCCGGTGCCGCTCGGCACGAGGCCGAGAGGCACCTTCGTGCCCTTCAGTGCCGTGACTCCGAGATTGATCATGCCGTCGCCGCCGACCACCACGAGGGCGTCGGGCTTCTCTCGCACGGCCGCTCGGGTGGCCTCGAGCAATTGGACGAAGTCAGGTTCGATCAGGCTCGTGACCTCGTGGCCCAGGCCGCGCAGGGTGGTCACGACGGCGGGCCCGACCTCCCGCCCGCGGCCGAACGAGGCGTTGGGGTTGATGGCGACGACGATGCGCTTCGACGACGATGTCATCCGCTGATTATGGCGCGCTGAGGCGCGTCATGCGTGTCACGGCCGCACGACGCGGCGATCGCGCTTAGTTGCCGCGGTTCTGCTGCAGCTCGAAGACGGCGAGCAACTCGGCGACGGCCTTGTCACGATCCTCGCCGCCCGCCTCAAACATGTCGCTCACGTGTGTGCGCAGATGGTTCTCGACAAGCAGTTTGTTGAGGCTGCGCAGGCTCTTCTGCACGGCGAGCGACTGCGTGATGATGTCGATGCAGTACTCCTCGCTCTCGATCATCTTCTCGATGCCGCGCAGTTGGCCTTGCAGGATGCGCGAGCGGTGGAGGGCACGTTTCTTGATGTCGTCGATCACACCCAGATCGTACCCCCCGGGGGTCTATCGGATCGTCCACCTTGGGTGTGCCGGCCACTGGCCGATGAGTAGGGTGACGGCATGAAGATCACGAAGCGTGAACACGCCTGCCTGGTTGTCGAGCATGAGGGGGCGACCCTCGTGATCGACCCGGGGCACTTCGCGGCACCCTTCAGCGCGCCGCACCTCGCGGCGATCGTGGTGACTCACGAACACGGCGACCACATCACGCGCGAGAACCTCGACCGACTGCTGGCCGATGCGAACGGGCACGTCGAGCTATTCGCTCCGCACGGCGTTGCGGCCGCGCATCCCGATTACCACTGGCAGATCGTCGACGGAGGCGACGTGCGCGTGGCCGGTCCGTTCACGCTCACCTTCTCCGGAAGCCGCCACGCGATGATTCACCGATCGATTCCGATCGTCGACAACGTGGGCGTCTTCGTGAACGAGACGCTGTACTACCCGGGCGACTCGTTCACGGTGCCTGATCGCGAGGTGCCCGTGCTCGCGGTGCCGTCGAGTGCGCCGTGGCTGAAGATCGGCGAGGTGATGGACTACCTCGACGTCGTCAAGCCACGACTCGCGTTTCCGACGCACGAACGAGTCAACTCCGATACGGGCAACGCCATGGCCAACGCTCGCATCACGAGCGTCGTTGAGGGCCACGGCGGGCGCGTCATCGTGATGCAGCCCGGCGAGACACTCGACCTCGACTAGCTCGCCGGTGCAGCCCGCGCTTTAGCCGCTGTGCTCGGCGGCGACGCTCGATAGCCGCCGCGCTCCCGCGGCGAGCACCGCGAGAGACGCGGCGAGCGCCAGAGCGGCGATGGCGACTCCGATCGACAGCGTGAGGGCATCCGGAGCAACAATCGACTGACCGCGCAGAGCCTGCATCGTGACGAGCCCGACCACGGCGAGGTAGGCGCCTGCGCCGGTGAGCACGAGGCCGCGCCGCACGAGCGCGTCGCGCAGCACGGGCACCCGCCGCGCGCCCACCTCGAGCAGCAGGGCGAGCAAGGGCAGTGCCTGCAGCGCGTGCATGCCGATGAAGTGCGGAATGCGCAGGTCACCCGCCACCGTGCTCCAACCGAGCAACGGAAGACCCGGGCCGCCATCAGCCGAGCCGACCGTGTGCGCGCCCGCGATGCCTTGCCAGTCATTGAGCTGATCGGCGGTCGGGCCTGTCATCAAGAACGCGAGGCCCATGCCGATGAGCGAGATGACCACTCCGGTGCGAATGGCGGCTTGGCGAGCCGGGTCGGCTCCGGGATTGCGCCACAGGGCGACGGCCGCGACGAAGGTGGCGATCCACAAGGTCGTGATCGCGAAGGCCATGATCGACCAGAGAGTCGTCGCGAGCGGCGTGCTCACATTGAAGTGGCTCGTGATGCCCGCGACGGCCGCGCCGGTGATGATGACGAGTTCGATCGCGAGGGTGATCGCGATGACCGTTCCCGCCCACCACGCGGCACGCTGCCAGCGCGTGAAGTGGCCGATGATCCACGCCCACGTCACGGCATAGATCGTGCCCGAGATCGCGAACTTGAGGGGCTTCTCCCACAGGTTCACCCCGAGCACTTCGCGGTCGTCGACAAGCCAGCCGATGAATGTCACGAGCGTCAGGGCAGCGAGCAGGATGCCCAAGACCAGCAGGGGGCGGTGCCACCGCGTCGGCGGAAGGTCGAGGCGCCAGTCGGCGGGGGCAGGGGCAGGGGTCGTCGTGGTCATCAACAATCCTCGGGGTTGGTGTCGTCACCGGGAGCAGGCGTGCCCTCCGGCAGGGGGAATCGGCGGAACGATTCCGCCTCTTGAGCGATGCGACGCAACCCCGCGAAGAGCGCGTCGCCGAGAATGGTGCCGACGACGACCACGGTGGTCATCTCTGCCTCATCGTGGGCGGATGCTACGGCGGCCAGATCGGCCGCCGCGACAAGATCGGCCGCCTGCGCGTATCGCTCGAGGGCGGCCTCGGTGATGATGTCGACGTCGAGCGCCGCGTAGGTGTCGACCACGCGAGCGGCCATCGCGAGACCAGGGTTGTTCGGGTAGACGTTCCATCCCTGTCGTTCGCACAGTGCGGCGATTCGCTGGGTACCGGAACCCGCGCCCTCGAGCGTGGCGGAGGGGAGCGACGCCTCGGAGACAGCCCGCTGAGCGACCCCGAACACCGAACTTAAGGGCACCGAATCGTCGTCGAGGGCGCTGACAACCGCCGCGGCCTGGGCCACGCTGAGTCCCCCCACGTCGAGCAGAGCACGCACGAGGCGCACTCGATCGACGTGGGTCTGGTCATACTGCGACTGGTTGGGGCTCGTACGCTCGCCGGCGTGCAACAGGCCTTCGCGCAAGTAGAACTTGAGCGTCGGCACCGTCGTGGCGGTCGTGGAGCTCAGTTCGGACATCCTCATGAACGGATAGTAACACTATCGATAGTGCGACTGTCTATATTTCTTTCGACGGCGGTGTCGGAGGTGCGCCGCAGACTCACCAACCATGAGCCCTACTTCTCGACGCGCCCCCGCGTGCCCGGTGTGCGGTTCGCGCGAGGTGATTCCGATCGTCTACGGCATGCCATCGGAGGACGACGTCGAGCGCGCCGAGCGCGGTGAGTTTGTGCTCGGAGGGTGTCTCGTTGGCCTGTACGAGCCCGACCCCGACCCGAGCCACTGCTGCACGGCGTGCGGGACGTCGTTCGACGCCGCGTCCGGCGTCATCGCGCGGTCGTGATCACCGATCGAGCGAGTAGCGCGTGCTTCAGTCGGTCGAGGGCACCTCATCGTCAGCCGATCGAAAGACGGTGGGTTCCGAAGCCCGCGGAGCGTCGAGCCCATCGATGTAGCGCAACACGATTCCCTCGCGCAGTGCCCAGGGCGACACCGTCACCGTCGGAACCTCGAATACCTTCATTGCCGTGCGCAAGAGGATCGCTCCGGCCAAGATCTGATACCCGCGTTCGGGAGTAATGCCCGGCAAATACTGCCGAACATCAGAGGGCATCTGACGCAGCGTCGGCTCCCACTCGCGAAGGCCCGTGTAGTGAATGGGAGCGAGTTGTCCGGTCGTCGGGTCGGCCGGGCCCCCGACGAGTCGCGCCAAAGAACGAATGGTCTTCGACGTACCCACCACGCGGGTCGGTCGCGGCCGGTCGGCAAAGACGGTTTCGCGCACCGCGGTGAATGACTCTCGAGCATGGGCACGGAGCGCCGAAACCGACTCTGCCGACGCCGGGTCGTCGCGCAGGAACGCCAGTGTTGTGCGGGCGGCACCGAGGGGCAACGACACCTGCACATCGGGGTACTCGTCGGCGCCTTGTGCGATCTCAAACGATCCGCCCCCGATGTCGAACAGCAATATCTCGCCCGCTGACCACCCGAACCACCGCCGCACAGCGAGCATGGTGATGCGCGCTTCGCCGTCCCCCGACAGCACACGCAACTCAATGCCGGTTTCGGCGGCGATACGAGCGAGCACACGTTCGCCGTTGGCCGCCTCGCGGATCGCCGATGTTGCCGTGCTGATGAGATCGTCGACTCCGAGCGCGGCAACCGTGTCTGCGGCCCCCTGAATCGCATCAATAAGCAGGCGTTGTCCCTCGTCGATGATTGCGCCCTCGTCGTCGACGTAGTCCATCAGCCGCAGTATTGACCGCTGCGAATGGTAGGGCACAGGACTCGCACCGGGGTGCGCCTCAACGATCAGCAAATGAACCGTGTTCGAACCGACGTCGATCACTCCGAGGCGCATGCCTTGAGGGTAGCGATCACTGAGGGCATGAAGAGCAAAGCTGGGGTGCCTGGACTCGAACCAAGAACAACTGAACCAGAATCAGCCGTGTTGCCAATTACACCACACCCCATCAGCTGGGCTTCAGCCCGCTGAGGCGACCCGTGACCGGGCCGAGTTGCGAGTTTACCCTACGGCCGGTGTGACGATGAACGACAGTTGGCAGAAGCCCGCGCCAAAGCACGTGGTCTCTGCGGCGACCCCCATGCCGGCGGCAAGCCCGACATCGGTGCGCAGAGATACGGGCTGCCCGCTCTCGCGCGCGTCGGTCACCGACTGAGCAAGCTCAAAGGTCGTGAGCGGGGTGTATCCGAAGTCGGGCGCCCGCGCACTCACCGCCAGGAAGGTCTCCCGAAAGCTGTAGACGCCGCGTTCCTCGATGCGCACGGACGCAAGCCGCCCCTCGGCCGTGCTGACCGTGAACTGCGGGGTCGTGAACAGCGCGCCGTTCGGCTCGTCGTCCGTGGCGATGAGCACCAGCCGGTAGTCGAGGTCCGTCTGGTGCGGCCCCACCGTTAAGGCGCCGTCTGACGGGAGCCCCAACTCAGACGTCTCAACGGGAGGCGAACTGAGATCGATGCGCGGAGTGCGCGCACTCTCGATGTATCGCAACCCTTCCTCGGTGAACACCGACCAATTCAAGTCGGTCACTTGGTCGGTTTCGGCGGGGCCGGGCGCTGCCGCAAGACGCGGTGCGGCGATGAGGGCAAACAGCACGGCTGAGAGAATGATGATCGAGAGCACGACCGCGGGAATCCAGCGCACCCACTCGGGCCGGTGCGGATTCATGATGCTCATGCCCTCAGTCTCTCACCGCCGCGACACGACTCGCGGATGCTCGCCTCACCCTGACCACTCCCCCACCCTCCGCGGACTACCGTAGAGGGGTGCCGCCGACACGACCACGCACCCGCCGCGCCCTCGTGGTCGCCGTTGCCGGTGCCCTGCTGGTGCTGGCGGTGAGCGTCGTTCTCGCCCGATGGTGGCGCGAGACCGAGGCAGGAGCCGCCTTCATCGTCGACTTTCCCGGCTCGGTGGCACCGCCGCCCGGCACGCCGGAAGGTTTTCCCGCCTGGCTCAGCTGGACTCACTTTCTCAACGGTTTCTTCTTGCTCTTCATCGTGAGTTCAGCGCTGCACCTTCGCGCGGGCACCCGGCCGCCAGCTTTCGTGACGCGGCGAAACCGGTGGCCGCGTACGGCGAACCCGCCCAAGCGGCTGGGCTTGCACACGTGGTGGCACCTCGTCGTTGTCGCGCTGTGGGTGGCGACGGGGCTCGTCTATGTGACTCTCCTCTTCGCCACTGGCCACTGGGCGCGCATGGTGCCCACCGAGTGGTCGGTGATTCCCAACGCCATCTCGGCGGGGCTGCAATATCTCTCGCTCGACTGGCCCGAACACACGAGTTGGGCCTACTACAACAGCCTGCAAGTACTGTTCTACGGCGCGACGGTGTTCCTCGCCGCACCCCTCGCGCTCGCGACCGGCGTGCGGCTGTCTCCAGTCTGGCCTGAGCGCTGGATGCGCAACCGAGGCCCCCTGTCTGACGCCTGGGCGCGGCAAACCCACTCGCTCGTGCTCTGGTTCTACTTGGTGTTCACGGTCGTGCACGTCGGCCTTGTGTTGCTCACCGGGGCACGTCGCAACCTCAACGCCATGTACCTCGGAATCGACGACGGCGACAGTTGGCTCGGCGTAGTCGTGTTCGCGGTGTCGGTCGTCGTCATGGCGGCCGCCTGGGTGCTCCTGCGACCGCCCGCCCAAGTTGCCATCGCCGAACGCGTTGCCGACGTGCGCCGCATGCCGGCTGCGCCGCGCCCCTAAAGCGTCGCGCGCAAAGCCTTCAGCCGAGCCAGCGTCGAGTCGCGCCCGAGCAACTGCATCGACTCGAACAGCGGCGGACTCACCCGCCGGCCCGAGACGCCGACCCGAAGCGGCCCGAAGGCGGTGCGCGGCTTGAGGCCGAGCCCATCGATGAGGGCCTCGCGCAGCGCGGCCTCGATGGGCTCGGGCTCGAAGGTGTCGAGCACCTCGAGCGCCGCAACGCCCGCGTCGAGCACGGCGGCTGCATCAGCGTCGAGCGAGGCGCGAGCATCCGCTTCGACCACCAAGTCATCGTCGGTGGTGAACAAGAACGCGACCATGCCCGGCACCTCTCCGAGCAAGGCAACGCGTTCTTGAACGAGGGGTGCAGCGGCCGTCAGCAGGGCGCGCTCTGTCGGACGCGGAACGTCATTGAAGAGGCCTGCACCGCTGCAATACGGGATGCTGCGCTCAACAAAGTCATCGACCGCAAGCCGCCGCACGTGGTCGCCGTTGATGGCCTCGGCCTTCTTCACGTCGAATCGCGCAGGGTTGGGGTTAACGTCGGCGACGTCGAACGCGGCGGTCATTTCGTCCATCGTGAAGACGTCGCGGTCAGCCGCGAGCGACCATCCGAGCAGCGAGAGGTAGTTGAGCAGCCCTTCGCGAATGAAGCCGCGGTCGCGGTGGTGAAAGAGGTTCGACTCGGGGTCTCGCTTGCTGAGCTTCTTGTTGCCCTCGCCCGTGACATACGGCAAGTGACCGAACTGCGGAATCGCCGTTGCCACGCCGACCTTGATGAGGGCGTGGTACAGCGCGATCTGCCGCGGTGTCGACGACAGCAGGTCTTCACCGCGCAGCACGTGAGTCACGCCCATGAGCGCGTCATCGACCGGGTTGACGAACGTGTAGAGCGGTGCGCCGTTCGGTCGCACGACGACGAAGTCGACAAAGCTGCCGGCGGGAAAGGTGATCTCACCGCGTACGAGGTCGGTGAAGCTCAGGTCGGTGTCGGGCACCCGCAGGCGGAGCGCGGGCTCGCGACCCTCGGCGCGGTAAGCGGCCTTCTGCTCATCGGTCAGCTCGCGCTCCCAGTTGTCGTAGCCCTGTTTCGGGTCGCGACCGAGCTCGAGGTTCTTCGCCTCGATCTCCTCCCCCGTCATGAAGCTTTCGTAGAGGTGCCCGCTCGCACGCAACTGCTCGATGACGCCCGCATAGATCTCGCCCCGCTGTGACTGGCGATAGGGCGCATGAGGCCCACCGGTCTCGACTCCCTCATCCCAGTCGATACCGAGCCATCGCAAGCCATCGAGCAACTGGTGGTAACTCTCTTCGCTGTCGCGCGCCTGGTCGGTGTCTTCGATGCGGAAGATCATCGCGCCGCCCGTATGCCGGGCATACGCCCAGTTGAAGAGGGCTGTGCGGATGAGCCCGACGTGCGGGGTTCCGGTCGGAGACGGGCAGAAGCGAACGCGCACATCGGCACCGGTCGCGGTCGAAAAAGCGGGGTTGGTCACGCCTGCGAGTCTACGGCGGGCACCGCGGAGTCGACGGCGAGCGGTACCGACGTCGCCATCTGCAAGGCTCGGGGCGTCACGACAAGTGCCACGACCACGGTCGCGACGAGGAGCATCGCCACGAACGAAAGCCCTGCATAGCCCAGCATCGCCAGGGCGACCCCCGCGAGCGCGCCGCCGAGCGCACCGGTTGCGCTCATGACAAGGTCGCTGCGCCCTTGAACGATCGTTCGTCGGTCGGGCAGTGCTGACTCCGTCAACAGCGCAGAACCCGCCACCGTGCTGGCGCTCCACCCCAATCCGAGGAAGATGAGCCCCGCCACGACCCACCCCTCGCTTTCGGCGCCGAAACCTGTCATGAGAAGGCTCGCGGCGAGCATCCCTTGCCCCAGAGCGATTGTTGACCGGCGTCCGACACGGTCGGCAAGAATCCCGAAGACCGGCGAGAGAGCGTACATTCCGGCAATGTGCAGGCTGATCGTGAAGCCGACGATCACCAAACTCGCGCCGTGAGCGGTCAAGTGCACCGGCGTCATGGCCATGACAGAGACCATCGTGGCGTGACCCATCGCGATCGAAATCATGGCAAGCCGAATACCGGGCCGATCTTCGACTGCCAGCGGCGCACCGTCTGATGCGACTCCCGTACGATTCGCCTCGTCGCGGGATGCTCGCGCCAGTTGTTCGCGCCACGCCGCCGCAACGCGCAACGGATCAGGTCGCAGACCGGTCAAGTAGAGCACCGCGGCAAGACTCTGAGCGACGACCGTGAACAAGAAAGGGCCGCTCAACTCGGGAAGACCGAGGTATGCGCCGAGCGTTTCGCCCGGTCCGATGAGGTTCGGGCCCGACACCGCACCGATTGTCGTCGCCCAGACAACAAGCGACAGGTCGCGGCCTCGCGTTTGCGGTGTCGCCAAGTCGACGGCGGCGAACCGCGACTGCAGGTTGACCGCCGTACCGGCTCCGATGAGGGCAATACCCAAGAGCAAGAGCGCGAAGCTCTGGGTGCCCGCCGACACCATCGCGATGACCGCACCCGTCGCTGCCGTCAATGCACCCGTTGCGAGTGCTGGCGCTCGGCCTGCGCGACGCGCAAGTCGGGCGAGCGGAATCGCCGCGAGCGCTGCCCCGAGAGTCACCATCGTGGCGGCCATGCCGCTGAAGGCGGGAGAGCCGGAGATCTCTGCGGCGAGAATTGCACCGATCGAGAGTGTTGCTCCCATCCCGAGCCCAGCGAGCACTTGCCCGAACATCAGCACCGTTCGTGTGTGCCGTTGAACGACCGCGACCGACTCGACCGTGAGTGTGCTCATCGCAGGACGTTCACTCGGGATGGTCGACTCGGTCATCACGATTCTTCGCGGGGTTGCGCAGCGTGCCGAGCCCCTCGATCGTGATTTCGACTGTTTGGCCGTCGGCGAAGCCTCCGAGACCATCGGGAGTGCCGGTCATGATGATGTCACCCGGCAACAAGGTCCAGGCATCGCTCACAAACTCGATGATCTCGGGAACCCCGTAGATCATGTCGCGCGTGTTGCCTGAGCGCCGCGGCTCGCCATCGACGAAGGTGGCAATCTCGAGGTTGGAGGGGTCGAGCTCGGTCTCGATGAATGGCCCGATCGGTGCGAAAGTGTCGTACCCCTTGGCACGCGCCCACTGCCCGTCGGCGAACATCACATCGCGGGCCGAGACATCATTGCCGATCGTGTAACCGAAGACGACGTCACGCCAATCTTCTTTCTTGACGCGCTTGGCGACGGCTCCAATGACCACAACGAGCTCGCCCTCGTGGGTGATTCGACCGTCAACAGGGGGCAGAATGATCGGCTCGTCCGGACCGATCACCGCCGTGTTCGGCTTCAAGAAAATCAGCGGATTCTGTGGGCCGTCGTACTGCATTGTCTGCACATGAGCGGCATAGTTCATGCCGATGCAGACGACCTTCGAGCGCGGGATGACCGGCGCAAGCAATCGCGCATCAGCAAGCTTCACACGCTCGCCCGTGGTGTCGTAACCGTGGAACATCGGGTCACCGGTGAGGACCACTAGCTCGTCGTCATCGACGATGCCGAATCGCGGGTCATCACCCGTGCTGAAGCGTGCGATCTTCACTCGCTCAGCCTAACTGCATGAACGGACGGTGCCACGCGGGCACCGTCCGTTCATGCGTCTGTTCTGCCGTTAGCAGGGAGAGGTGATCGGCGCCGTGTACACCTGCGTCGTTGAGCCAACCGACTCAACGGTGATGCGGAGGGTCTTTCCGATGTTCTGCTGGTTACCCGTGAGCGAGCCGTTCCAGACGTTGCCTTGGCCGGTGTACTGCCCAAGCCAAGAGCCGTCGAAGTCAAGCCAGGCGTTGTACTCGTTCTGCCGCTCGAACGTGACCGATGTGATGCCCTTCCGGTAGGAGTTGTCGTAGTTCGCTGTGACGGTCACAATCAGTTTGCCGCCGCTGCATCGTTGTGACGAGATAGCCGAACTAATGGTGCCGCCAGCGGCGGGCGCGGCCGAGGGGGCAGCAGGCGGGCTTGCCGCTGGGCTCGACGACGGGCTCGCCGACGGAGCAGTCGAGGTGCCCGACGACGTCGACCCCGACGAGTCGGCGCCGGAGTTGCTCGTGGACCCTGTACTGCTGCTCTCTGAGCTCGAGTCCTGACTCTCGGCGTCGTCCGCATGGTCAGATTCGTCTTCTGTTGACGACTCCGTGGTCGAGTCGTCGGTCTCGGACTGTGCCGTAGTTGGCGGATCAGCAACCGAACCGTCTTCGTCGGCCGGCGCACACGCCGTGAGTGCTACGGAGAGCGCGCACACCGCCGCGAAGGCGGTAGCGGCGCGCCAGAACGGTACAGAGGAAAGCTCTTGGGTGTTCATCGGGCATGCCCTTCGGTCGGAAACGAAACGTGGTTACACTCACTAAATCGGCTCACCTTTCAGTACTCTGAAATTCGATCACCGCCCACACTTCCTTCACACTGCGGGGCATTCATGAGCGAGCGCAGCGAACCCGCGGCGGAGTTCCCTTTCGTGGGGCGCCAGCGCGAGCTCGAGCAGCTCCGCGCGCTCGTCGAGAGAGACACACGCACATCGTGCGCGATCGAAATCGCTGGGCCTGCGGGTATCGGAAAGACGCGACTCGTGCGCGAATTCGCTCGTTCGCTGTCACCGGCTCGAGTGGCCTGGGAATCGTGTCGGCGCACAGCTGCCTACGGCCCCTGGAGTCGGATCGCCGGTCGTCTTGCCGATCGCCCGTTCAGCGGGCTGGCGGCAATCGTGCTCGGTGACGATACGTTTGCGGCCTCACGTGCCGATCTGTTCGAAGCGACGGTTGAGTTTTTCCGTGAGCACGCTTCAGCAGAGCCGTTGCTCATCGTGCTCGACGACCTTCACGATGCCGACAGCGACACACTCGCCCTCACCCGACACGCTTCGTCGATGTTGGGCGCGAGCAAGGTCACGATCCTCTCGACGGTGAGGGCGGACCCCCGAGAGGCAGCGCTGATCCCCGGCGCTGCGCGGCTCGTCCTCGCGGGCCTCGATACCAATGATGTGCAGTCGCTGCTCGGTCACGATCACGTCGCAGAACGATTTCGGAGCCGCACAGCCGGGAATCCACTGCACCTCGAGCGTCTCGTTCGGCGCGCTTCCGGAGAACCGAGCGACGCTCCATTGGCCGAGTTGATTACGCGTCAAGTCGATGAGTTGGGCGACGATGAGAGAGCAACGCTCTTCGCCCTCACCGTTCTCGACAGGCCAACGATTCACGCCGAGCTCTCGGCGGTCTCCGGTGTCAGCGAGCCTTCCAGCTACCGGTCAGTTGAGGCACTTCGCACAGCGGGCTTCATCGATGGTGAGGGCACAGTCGAGCAACCGCTCGTGCTCCACCACGGTCTCATCGGCGCGGTCGCGCTTCAGCAGGTCGATCGCGATGCTCTTCGGCTGATTCACGGGCGTGCCGCCGACGTGATCGCCAGCGAGCCGGGCTCACTGGACTTGGTGTCGCAGCACCTGCTTGTCACTCATGCCGCCAACAGTGAAGACCGCGTGCGCGAATACCTCGCCTCAGGGCTTCGCGCGGCGAACGCGCTCGCCTACGGAGAGGCGGCCCAGCGGCTGAGTGACGCCGCCACAGCGCTTCAGCACCTTGACTCTCCGGCCGTTGACCTCGTCGTCGATGTTCACATTGCCCTAGCAAGTGCTTTGGCCCGATTGCGCGATTCTCCGGGTGCGGAAGCGGCGCGCGATGCGGCGTGGAGTGCCGCGACACGATCTGACGATGCTGCAGTGGTTGCCCGTGGCGCATTGGGTGCGGACTTCCGGTTCGGATTCGCCGGAGAGCGAGGTGTGGAGTGTGCACGGCGCTGCGAGATTGCTCTCGCTGGCGGGAGTGAGCTACCCGAGAGCACTCGCGCGAGACTCCACGCCGCGCTCGCCTGCCACGCTCTCGGCTACCTCCCGGCTTCGGAAGCCCGATCGCACGCAGAGCGCGCGGTGTCCCTCGCTGAGCGAGCAGGCGACGACTACGCCCTCGGTTGCGCCCTCATCGCGTGGGTTGTGACCGATCTCGACCCCGACAGTCTCGACGAGAGGCTCCTCGCCGCCCACAGAATCGCCGCCATCGCCGAGACGTGCGGGGCCGTTGATCTCGCGAGTAATGCGTACTTTTTGCTCATGGCATGTCTGCTGGAGCGGGGTGACGTCCGCTTAGTCGATGCCGAACTCGCATCACGCCATCGCCGGTCTAGCTCGTATGCCGAACTCGAAAACGGGCGCCACGCCGGTTGGTTTCGGTGCATGCGGGCGATACTCGATGGACGCATTGGCGATGCTGAAACCCTGAGCCTGGTCGCGCTTCAAGCGGCGAGGGAAGAGGGCGACGAGGATGCCTTGCCCGTACACATCGGCCAACTAGGAATCATTCGTTGGCTTCAGGGTCGTGAAGCCGAAGTCGAGCCGTTCTACGCGGCGGCGCGTGTCGAGCAGCCCAATGACGCCGTGTGGGTTGCGGTGCTTGCCCGACTATGGGCCCTCAGTGGCCGCCACGATGCGGCCCGAGGCGCACTGGATGCGCTGGGTGATCTCAGTAGCGTCGCCCGAGATCGAAATTGGCTCATCACGATGGCGACAGCTGCCGAAGCGGCCGCAGAAACCCACCATGAGGCCACGCTTCCCGCGCTCCGCGAGATGCTCATTCCTTACTCGGCGCGGCTTGTGCCGATCGGGTTGGGCATCGCGTGCTGGGGCACAGTCGCTCGACCGCTCGCACTCGTATGCCGCGCGCTCGGGAGAACGTCCGAAGCGGAACACTTCCTGCGGTCAGCTATTCAGTCGTGTTCGGCGGCCGGCGCCCAACCGTGGATCGCGCAAGCCCAAGTCGATCTCGCCGAATTGCTCATCGAGAGTGATCCGTCGTCAGACGAAGCCCTCAGACTCGCACAGTCAGCCCTCGCTACAGCACAAAGCCTTTCAATCGTGCCCGTTCTCGAGTCTGCCGAGGCGATCCTTGCCTCACGGGAGACCCCCCTAATCACGAGTGTCGCTCCGCAGGCTCATTCTCCGAATAGCCCGACGATTTCCGTCCTGGGCACCTTTGCGGTCACGGGCGCGAACGGCGAAACGGCCTCCTGGACTTCCCGCAAGGCCCGTGAGCTCTTGAAGATTGTCGTTGCACGCCAGGGCCGCGCGCTCCTGCGCGACGAGGCAATCGATGCGCTGTGGCCCGGATCCCACTC
>CAYWZI010000050.1:0-14363 GCA_964462815.1 uncultured Microbacteriaceae bacterium | reverse complement strand
CGGCGGCGGCGTCGAGGTCGCGCTCAACTGCGACTACCGCACGCTCGATTCAAGTGCCGCGGCGCTCGCACTGCCCGAAGTCTTCCTCGGCATCATCCCTGGCTGGGGTGGGGCCTGGTTGCTCCCCAACCTCATCGGCATCGAGAACGCCCTCAAGGTCGTGGTCGAGAACCCGCTCAAGAACAACCGAATGCTCAAGCCCGCCGAGGCCTTCGAACTCGGCATGGCCGACGTGATGCTCGCCCCGGCCAACTTCCTCGAAGACTCGATCCGCTGGGCGGATGGCGTGATCTCCGGCGCCACAAAGGTCAAGCGGGCGAACGAGCCCGGCAAGATCGAGCGTGCCGTCAAGTGGGATGTCGCCATCGGCATCGCCCGCAAGACGCTCGAGAAGCGCCTCGGAAAGGTGGCGAAGTCACCCTATGCAGCACTCGAGCTGCTCGCGGCGGCCAAGAACTCGACCAAGGCCGAGGGTTTCGCCGCCGAAGACACGGCGCTCGCCGACCTGGTGGCGGGCGACCAGTTCCGAGCATCCATCTATGCCTTCAATCTGGTGCAGAAACGGGCTAAGCGGCCCGCAGGCGCTCCCGACAAGGCACTCGCCAAGAAGGTCACCAAAGTGGGTGTGCTAGGTGCCGGTCTCATGGCCAGCCAGTTCGCGCTGCTGTTCTTGCGCCGGCTGCAGGTTCCCGTCGTCATCACCGACCTCGACCAGGCTCGCGTCGACAAGGGCCTCGACTACATACGCGGCGAGATCGACATTCTGCTAACGAAGGGTCGCATCGACGCTGACGAGGCGAACCGATTGAACGCGCTGCTGACCGGCACCACCGACAAGGCCGACTTCGCCGATTGCGACTGGGTCATCGAGGCCGTGTTCGAAGAGCTGTCGATCAAGCAAGAGGTGTTCGCCGAGGTCGAGAAGTACATTTCGCCCGAAGCGGTACTCGCGACCAACACGTCGTCGCTGTCGGTCGAGCAGATCGGCGCGAAGCTGAAGAACCCCGAGCGGGTCGTCGGCTTCCACTTCTTCAACCCCGTCGCGGTCATGCCGCTCATCGAGGTCGTGAAGACGCCCGCCACCGACGAGGCCACCCTCGCCACGGCGATGGCCACGGCGGCCGCGCTGCGCAAGAACGCCGTTATCACGGCCGATACGCCCGGTTTCGTGGTGAACCGCATTCTCGCGAAGGTGCTCGGCGAAGCCATGCACGCTGTCGAACTCGGTACGCCTTTCGAGACCGTGGTCGAGGCTCAGCGTCACTTCGGCTTGCCGATGGACCCGTTTGTCTTGCTCGACCTCGTCGGGCTCAAGGTGGGCGCACACGTGCTCGACACGCATCACACTGCCTTCCCTGACCGCTTCTTCGAGTCGCCCGCGCTGCACGAGCTCGCCGAGGTGGGCGTGCTGCTCGAGAAAGATGCGAAGGGTCAGTCGAAGGGGATCGACAAGAAGGCCATCGAAATCGTCGCGAAACACCGGCCCGCCGACGCGCGGCCCTGGACGGTCGACGAGCTGACCCAGCGGCTCGAAGACGGCCTTGCCGATGAGATTCACCGGATGCTCGATGACAAGGTCGTCGAAGCCGCCGACGACATCGACCTTTGCATGATCCTCGGAGCCGGCTGGCCGTTCCAGATGGGCGGCATCACGCCGTTCCTCGACCGGCAGGGTGCCTCAGAACGTGTCTTCGGCAGTACCTTCCACGACCCCCGCATTCGCGGGATCGGCTAAACGCATCACCTGACAGAACGACAAAGCCCCCCGACGCTGACGTCGGGGGGCTTTGTCGTGCGGTCTAGCGAGTACGTTCGTCGTGGTCGATCGAGGCACCCTGCTCGTCGGGCAGCGGCCGCGCCACGGGAACCTTTGTGCCGAGCACTTGCGCAACAAGGTCACGAGCGATGGCCTGCGAGGTCAGCCCCACCCGCTCGAGAATCTCGTCACGCGTTGCGTGTTCAAGAAACTCATCGGGAAGGCCGAGTTCGTCCACAGCCGTGTCGACGCCGGCTGCGCGGAGATCTTGGCGAATGCGGGTTCCGATCCCTCCGACCCGTACGCCGTCTTCGATCGACACGAGAATGCGGTGATCACGAGCAAGCTCGATAACACTGTCGGGCACGGGGACCACCCATCGAGGATCGACGACCGTCGCACCGATTCCCTGATCGGCTAGGCGTTCAGCGACCTCGAGTCCGATCTTGGCCATGGGCCCCACGGTTACGATGAGAACGTCTTTGTGCGGAGCCTCACGCAGCACGTCGACACCATCTGCCGTACGTCGCACGGCGTCGAACTCGGTGCCGACGGAACCCTTCGAGAATCGCACAACCGTCGGAGCGTCATCCACGGCGACGGCTTCAGCAAGCTCTTCGCGCAATCGCGTTGCATCGCGCGGTGCCGCCAGACGGATGTTCGGCACAACCTGCAGAATCGACAAGTCCCACATTCCGTGGTGGCTCGCGCCATCCGGACCCGTCACGCCCGCACGGTCGAGCACGAACGTGACACCCGCTTTGTGGAGCGCGACATCCATGAGCACCTGGTCGAAAGCGCGGTTGATGAACGTGGCATAGACCGCCACGACGGGGTGCATTCCGCCGTAGGCCAAGCCAGCGGCCGAGGCCACCGCGTGCTGCTCGGCAATGCCGACATCGATGATGCGGTCGGGGTGCTTCTCGGCAAGCTTGTGCAGCCCCGTGGGCCGAAGCATCGCCGCCGTCATGCCGACGATGCGGCGGTCTTTGTCCGCCAATCGGACGATCTCGTCAGCAAAGACCGAGGTCCACGACGGCCGACTGGCGGCTTCAACCGACTCGCCCGTCTCGGGGTCGATCTGACCGACGGCGTGGAACTGGTCGGCAACATCGGCCAGCGCGGGCTCGTAGCCCTTGCCCTTCTGCGTGATCGCGTGCACGATCACGGGGGCGCTGTACTCTTTCGCCTGGCGTAGCGCGCGCTCGACATCCTTCAGATCATGGCCATCGATCGGGCCGATGTACTTGATATCGAGGTTGCTGTAGAGCGCTTCATTGTTGCTGAAGCGCGACAGGAAGCCATGAAGGCCTCCCCGCACTCCGCGGTACACCGCGCGACCCGGTGCACCCAAGTACCCGAACGCACGCTCGGTGCCGCGACGGAACCGATAGTACGAACGCCGAGTGCGCACGGTAGACAAAAAGCGCGCCATGCCGCCAATCGTGGGAGCGTACGAGCGGCCATTGTCGTTGACCACGATGACGAGATTGCGGCTGTTGTCATCGCTGATGTTGTTGAGCGCTTCCCACGTCATGCCGCCGGTTAGGGCGCCATCGCCCACGACCGCAATGACGTGTCGGTCATCCTGTCCGGTCATCTCGAATGCCCGCGAGATCCCGTCGGCCCAACTGAGCGAGCTCGATGCGTGCGAGCTCTCGACAATGTCGTGCTCGCTCTCCGACCGCTGCGGGTAGCCGGCGAGGCCACCCTTCTGGCGAAGCAAGGAGAAGTCTTGGCGCCCGGTCAGCAGCTTGTGGACGTACGACTGGTGCCCGGTGTCCCACACGATGGCGTCACGGGGTGAGTCGAAGACACGGTGAATACCGATCGTGAGTTCGACCACACCGAGATTGGGGCCCAAGTGGCCGCCGGTCTTCGAGACCTCGGTGACGAGAAAACGACGTACCTCGTCCGCGAGTTCGACCAGCTGGTCCTCGGTCAATCGATCAAGGTCACGAGGGTTCCGAATGGAGTCGAGCAGTGCCATTCGTCCACTCTACGGGAGGCTCCCCGAGCAGTGGCCTGTCTCCTCGCGCGACTTGCTGAGCGTTCGCTGACCGTTGCCGGGGCAACTACACGAGGCTGCGCAACACGTACTGAAGAATGCCGCCGTTGCGGTAGTAGTCAGCCTCACCGGGCGTGTCGATGCGCACCACCGCGTCGAACTCGATCGGAGCCTTGCCCGCGGGCGAGTGCTCGCTCGGCGACGCAACAACCCGCACAGTGTGCGGCGTGACGCCGTCGTTCAGGGCAGTGATGCCGCTGATCGAGACGACCTCGGTGCCATCCAGACCGAGACTCGTCGCGCTCTCACCGGCAGGGAACTCGAGCGGAATGACACCCATGCCGATGAGGTTCGACCGGTGAATTCGCTCGTAGCTCTCAGCGATGACCGCAGTAACCCCGAGCAGGCTCGTCCCCTTTGCCGCCCAGTCGCGACTCGAGCCGGAACCGTACTCCTTGCCGGCGAAGATCACGAGCGGAATGCCCGCCGCTTGGTAACGCTCACTCGCGTCGTAGATGAACGCCTGCGGAGCATCCGGCTTCGTGAAGTCCCGCGTGAAGCCGCCTTCGACGCCCGCTCCGTCATTCGCATCGGCGAGCAACTGATTGCGCAGTCGGATGTTCGCAAAGGTTCCGCGAATCATCACTTCGTGGTTGCCACGACGAGAACCGTACGAGTTGAAGTCTTTGCGATCAACGCCATGCGCGGTGAGGTACTGGCCAGCGGGCGAGTCAGCCTTGATCGAGCCAGCTGGGCTGATGTGGTCGGTCGTCACCGAGTCGCCCAGCTTGGCGAGCACGCGAGCGCCCACGATGTCGCTCACGGGCGTCGTCTCAATGGTCATGCCGTCGAAGTACGGGGGCTTGCGCACATAGGTCGACTGGGCATCCCACTCGAACGTGGCGCCGTCGGGCGTGGGGAGCGAACGCCAGCGCTCGTCGCCCTCGAAAACCGAGGCGTACTGGTGGTCGAACATGCCGGTGTCGATCGACGAGTCGATCGTCGCCTGCACCTCAGCCGCGTCAGGCCAAATGTCGCGCAGGTAGACGTCGTTGCCCTCGCGGTCGGTCCCGAGAGCATCCGTCTCGAAATCGAAGTTCATCGACCCGGCCAGCGCGTAGGCGATGACGAGCGGCGGACTCGCGAGGTAGTTCATCTTGACGTCAGGGTTGATGCGGCCCTCAAAGTTGCGGTTACCCGAGAGCACCGCAGTGACAGCCAGGTCGTGCTCGTTGATCGCGGCCGAGATCTCGTCGGCAAGCGGACCCGAGTTACCGATGCAGGTCGTGCAGCCGTAGCCGACCGTGTAGAAGCCGAGAGCCTCGAGGTCGTCGGTGAGGCCGGCTTTCTCGTAGTAGTCGGTCACGACTTTTGAGCCAGGAGCGAGCGTGGTCTTGACCCACGGCTTCGCCTTGAGGCCCTTCTGCGCGGCATTGCGCGCCAGCAAACCAGCCGCGAGCATGACCGAAGGGTTCGACGTGTTTGTGCACGACGTGATCGCGGCGATTGTCACTGCACCGTTGTCGAGCACGAACTGATCGCTGCCGACCGTGACGTCAACGGGCGTCGATGCCGTGGCCGTGTAGGCGGGCAGAGCAGCTTCGAACGCTGACTTTGCGACCGAAAGCTCAATGCGATCTTGCGGGCGCTTCGGGCCAGCAATTGACGGAACGACGGTCGAGAGATCGAGCTCGAGGTACTCGCTGAAGCGCGGCTCGACGGTCGGGTCGTGCCAGAGCGACTGCAGTTTGCTGTAGGCCTCGACGAGGGCCACCTGGGCTTCGCTGCGGCCCGTGAGTCGCAAGTAATCGAGCGTTACATCGTCGATCGGGAACATCGCAGCGGTTGAGCCGAATTCGGGGCTCATGTTGCCAATCGTCGCGCGGTTCGCGAGCGGCACAGCGGCAACGCCTTCTCCGTAAAACTCCACGAACTTTGCGACGACGCCATGCTTGCGCAGCATTTCGGTGATCGTGAGCACGACATCGGTTGCGGTCACCCCTGTGGGGATCGAGCCGCTGAGCTTGAAGCCCACGACCTTGGGAATCAGCATCGACACGGGCTGTCCGAGCATCGCAGCCTCAGCCTCGATGCCGCCGACGCCCCAGCCGAGCACGCCGAGGCCGTTGACCATCGTCGTGTGTGAGTCGGTGCCAACGCACGTGTCGGGGTATGCGCGCAACACGCCACCGACTTCGCGCGTGTAGGTGACCTTGGCGAGGTGCTCGATGTTTACCTGGTGAACGATGCCGGTTCCAGGCGGAACAACCTTGAAGTCGTCGAATGCCGTCTGACCCCACCGCAAGAACTGGTATCGCTCACCGTTGCGCTCGTACTCGATCTCGACGTTGCGCTCGAGCGCGTCGGCCGTTCCAAAGAGGTCGGCGATGACCGAGTGGTCGATGACGAGTTCGGCGGGTGCGAGGGGGTTAATCTTGTTCGGGTCACCGCCGAGCTCGGCGACCGCTTCGCGCATTGTCGCCAGGTCGACGATGCACGGAACGCCCGTGAAGTCTTGCATGACCACGCGCGCCGGCGTGAACTGAATCTCGGTGTCGGGTTCTGCCGAAGGGTCCCATGAACCGAGTGCTCGAATCTGGTCGGCGGTGACGTTGGCGCCGTCGTCGGTGCGCAGCGGGTTTTCGAGCAGCACCTTGAGGCTGAACGGGAGCGTCTCGTGGCCGGGCACGGAATCGATGCGGAAGACCTGGAAGTCGGTGCCCCCGACGTTCAAGGTGTCGATCGACTCGAAACTGTTGATTGCAGACACGGAAGTCTCCTCTTCGCAACGGACATGCGGCGCTGTCGCACCGCATCCGATGCTCAGACTACCGGGCTAAAACTATCTTGATGTCGAGATAAATGATGCTAGCACTCACGGCTCTTTTCGGGCGTAGACCGCCCGGATCATGAGCCAGGTCACCCACAGAACCGCGGCATACAGAGGCAACCCCATGACGAGCTTCGTGGCGGCGAGAGCCGCAGCCTGCTCGGTGACGTACAGCGGCACCTGAACGCCTAGCCGTAGCGTGAAGAGCGCCACCCACAACCACGTCGTGACGGTGAGCACGGTGCGCTTAGCGGGGTCTGACCGCCACTCGTGATCGCCTGTCAGCAGGCCCGTAATCACGCCGATGAGCGGGCGCCGAAGGGCAAGGCTCACGAGCAAAGCAACGAGCCACACAGCATTGATGATGAACCCGAGGACGAAGTTCTCTTCGGCGCGCCCTGACCAGAGAGCGAGACCCGCAGAGAGCGCGATACCAATGAGGCCGATCACCGCGGGCATGATCGGCGACCGCATGACGGCGCGCACGATCACGAAGACCACCGCGATACCGAGGGGAATCAATACCGAGGGAGCGACCTCGCTCGTGATCGTAAAGACGACGAGGAACAAGAAGCCGGGAAGCAGCGACTCGACGAGGCCCCGAACGCCTCCTACGGCGGCCCATAGAGCGTGTGCAGTCGGCTGCTCCCCCGGCGCGACGCGAGCAAAGCCCGACCGCGCGGCGGCTGCCGCGAATGCTGCGCGCACGTCGGGTTCGGGCACGTCACCCTGCTGATCGTTCGCCGGGTCGCGATCGTTGTGCGGTGTGCTCATGCCCCTGGCGCCGCCTGAACGGCCCCAGCGGGGACATGCAAAGGAATCAGGTCGCGCGGGGGCATTGGGGTCGTGCCCCGCACGACGACGATGCTGCGGAAGACCTCGTCAATCGCAGCCGCGGCATCGGGCTCGAGTGCACCCGCGCCGGCAACCACGCCTCGCAAGAACCAGCGCGGGCCATCGACACCGATGAATCGTGCAACCCGTACGGCACCTGCCTCGCCGCCGGAGACGGGAATGCGCGCCACGACTTCGGGGCCGAAAACCCCCGTCCGGTGCTGGATCTCGCCGCCCTGAGTGCGAATTTGGTCGACGATCTGCGCCCGGATCTCGTGCCAGAGCCCGCTGGTGCGGGGAGCCGCGAACGGTTGCACTTGAAGAGTCGAGCCCGAGAAGTCAATTCCGACAGCGACCACGCGCTTCGAGCCCTCTTCGATCTCGAGGCGCAACTGGAGGCCGTCGCGGGGAACCAGCTTGATGCCGCCAAGGTCGACATAGGGTCGCACCGCGTTCGCTTCGCTCTCATCGAGAGGACCGTTCTCGGCACGATCGGCGGGCGCGGACTTGTCGTCACTCAGCATCGCCTCGCCGGCATTCGGATCGGTCACGACGATTCTCCTTCACTTGGCCTATCACGGTACCCCGTCGACCCGAAGCCACGATCACCACGATGTGTCTTCGGCAATTCGTCCACCTGAACGAATCGTGCCCGGACAACGGGCCAGACGATCAGTTGGGCTATGCGGTCGCCCGGAGCGATCGCGAACGGCTCAGTCGCATCGGTGTTGAGCAGGGTCACGCGAATTTCCCCGCGATAACCGGCGTCGACGGTTCCGGGCGAGTTGACGATCGTGATTCCGTGACGTGCGGCGAGACCGCTCCGAGGGACCACGAACGCGGCGTATCCATCGGGAAGAGCGATCGCGGTTCCTGTTCCGACCGTGGCGCGTTCCCCCGGGGCGAGCACGACCGCATCGACCGAAACGAGGTCCGCGCCCGCATCACCGGGGTGCGCGTAGCGAGGCATAGTCGCGCCCGTCAACAACACTTCGACGTTGTCCAGCACGCGTCGAGGCTAGTGCATGGTCGAATGGAGGTCATGAACACCTATCGCGAACGAGTGTGGCCCTCACCGTGGATCATCGTCATTGCCGCGCTGGCGATCCCCGCGAGCCTTCTCACCTTCGCCGCGATCAACGTCACGGTGGGCGCGATTACGGGCATCGTGCTGTTCTCCGGGGTCGTGGCGGTCGCGACGGTATCGGCCCCGACGATCGAAGTCGCCGATGGGATGCTCCGCGCTGGCTCCGCTCGCGTGCCGCTGTCATTCGTGGGAAGCGTGACGGCCGCACGTGGTGCAGAAGCACGTCACGAACGAGGGCCCGGGCTCGACGCCCGCGCGCACCTCGTGCTTCGGCCCGACGTCGACCCCGTCGCACGGATCGAGCTCACCGACCCCGACGACCCCACGCCCTACTGGGTCGTGTCGACCCGGCGACCCGAGCAACTCGCCGCGGCGATCGCCACGGCGCGCGGGTAGTCCGACTTCGCCGCCACTGGCTGGGTTACGAGGCGCATTCCCGGCACACGGAGCCGAGCTTCTCGTCGTGATCGAGCTGAGAACGGTGCTTCACCAGGAAGCAGCTGATGCACGTGAACTCGTCAGCTTGCGGCGGCAAGACGACAACGTCGAGATCGAGATCAGCGAGATCTTGACCTGCAAGTTCAAACCCGGGGTTGTCGGAGTCGTCGGCGTCGACAACGCCAGACATCTTGTCGGGAACGCGCTCTTGCAGGGCCTGGATCGAGTCGGTGTCCTCATCAGTCTTGCGGGGGGCGTCGTAGTCCGTAGCCATGCCAGTCCACTTCTCGTCATCACTCATCAGCCACGTTCGGCGGCCATAGTTTGCAGGAACCCCGGGTCAAACGCAAACGCACGCGAGGGCGAGTCGTCCGGTGGTCTCATTCCGCCCAACTTTCGGCACGCCCGCGCTATTCCCCAACGTGGCGAGTCTGGCGTGGGATGCTGGGCTCACCAGCTTCGGCACGGGAGGCTCGCTATGGATGAACTCGCAGTGATCGGCGTCGAGAACGGCGCGCTCGTCGTCGTCTCCGCCGACGGCGAGAGGTTCCGTGTGCCGATCACTGAGGCTCTCCACACGGCCCTGCGACAAAACCGGCCGGCGGCAGCGGCGTCGCACCGCGTGGGCCCGCGCGACGTGCAGTCGCTCATCCGCTCGGGACTGACTGCCGCCGAAGTGGCAACACGCACCGGCGAACCCATCGAGTACATTCAGCGCTTCGAGGGTCCCGTCTTGGCCGAGCGCGAGTACGTCATCACAGCCGTGCGGTCGTTGCCGGTCTCGACGGCCGATGAGACAGAAGGTTCGGCCGTTTTCGGCGCGGTCATCGACTCACGGCTCGACGATCTCGACGCGAGAAACATTCGATGGTCGAGCCGCAAGAAGGATGCTTTCTGGATCATTTCCGTCGACTTCACGGACGGTGACGTCGAACGCACGGCTACCTGGAAGTACGAGCCGAAGCGAGCGGTGCTGTCTCCCGCTGACCACGAGGCGCAGTCGTTGTCGAGACAAGGCGGAGCACCCGAGCCGCTCGTCCCCCGCCTCCGCGCGGTGCCCGCAGACGAGCCAGCGACTGGGCGGTTTGACAGTGGGGCCTTCGCGCCAACTCCTCCGGCGGTGCGACCCGCAGAAACGACCGACCGTGCGTTCTCGACTGTCGCGGACAACGGCCCCGAGGAGGCGGGCGATGTGAACCAGACGGCCGATCTCCTCGACGCTCTTCGCCGACGACGAGGTGAACGGGAATCGGCCGCAATCGATGAATGGGAAGCATCGCGAGCTGCGCATCCGTCAACAGGAAGCATTCGCATCGTCGACCTTCCTATCGAGTTGGTCGACGACGCAATCATTGAGTCCGACGACGGTGACGACGACGAGTTCGCGCTCGGCGAGAACCCTGCGAGTGCTCCCCCCGCGCCCAAGTCGACGAATCGACGTGGTCGTGCAACGATGCCGAGCTGGGACGAGATCGTCTTTGGCGCTCGTCCCGACGACGACCCGGCCTAAACGGGAGACGCGCGGCGAAAAGCGCCCCAGCGAGCGAGCGGCACCTGAGTCTCTTCTGGTGAGAACGAGCCATGCTGGCCAACCATCGCGCGCGCTCGGGGCGTCGCGGTGCGTTCGTCGTAGTAGGCGACGGATGTTCGAGCAGCGACCAGCACCGACCCGATGCGAGGCAGCACCCTGTCGTCGACCGGCCCGAACCACCCAGCCTCGATCGCCTCGTCGCGCGTGACGACCCACGACCGGGAGCCTTCTTCTTCACGCCATCGATCACGGACGCGCTCGGCGTCGAGAGGGTCGTCGAGCCCGAGTTGCAGGCATCGCGGTTCGCCGGCGACGTGACGAACGCCTTCCCACAGCGGACTGTCGGCTGCCACCACGATGCGGCGATGCGCGGGGACATCGAGCATGCCGTGATCGGCCGTCAGGAGCACACCAGCATCATCGGGAAGTTGCTGCTCAAGAGGCGCAAGTGCGGCATCGAGTTCATCGAGCCGGCGCAGCCACGCCTCAGAACTGACTCCGTCGGAGTGGCCGGCCATGTCGAGCTCGGGAATGTACACGTAGACGAGCCGCGGCCCTGGCTCTCGCAGAAGGCGCACGAGAGTAGCGATGCGCTCGGCCATTGTCGTCGAGGCGACGAAGCGAGCACCGCGCAAGACGGCGTCGGTAAAGCCGGTCACTCGGTAGCGCTCGGCCCCGACCACGACCGCGTCGACGTTCGCCGCCGTCGCCGCCTCAAATACTGTCTCGTGCGGTTGCCAGGCGCGAGGCTCCATTTCGGCGTCCCAGCCGGTCAAGAGCCGCACCACCCGATCGCCTCGTGGATCAATCGCTGAGTAGCCGGTGAGCCCGTGTTCACCCGACAGTCGACCGGTCGTGAGGGTCGCCAGCGCCGCCGCGGTCGTCGTCGGAAACGGCACGGTGATCGACGAGCCCTTCGCGGGGAGACCGGCCATGAGTCGGCGCGCATGGCCCTCACGCGCACGAAGAGCCGACATACCGAGACCGTCGACGAGGATCACTCCGGCGCTCCGCACGGGGGCAAGCCCGAGTCGAGTCGGCCCGCGTCGAACGGCGGCGAACGTATCGGTCAACACGTCGGCGAGTGACGGGCCCTCGCTGCGTGGCGCCGGTAACATGGGGGCCATCCTATGACTCCCCCTCCCACTTCCCGCTCCCGCGGCTCGCACCCCGATGCCGTGCCTGTGGGCGAACGCATCGACGACGTCGATCTCGCCGATGAGATGCAGGGGTCGTTTCTCGAGTACGCATACTCGGTCATTTACTCGCGGGCACTGCCCGACGCGCGCGATGGACTGAAGCCCGTTCAGCGCCGCATCTTGTACATGATGAGCGACATGGGCCTTCGGCCCGACCGCGGTCACGTGAAGTCGGCTCGCGTCGTCGGCGAAGTAATGGGCAAGCTCCACCCGCACGGCGACTCAGCAATCTACGACGCGCTCGTGCGGCTGTCACAAGACTTCACGCTGAGGGTTCCGCTCATCGACGGGCACGGCAACTTCGGCTCTCTCGATGACGGCCCCGCGGCGGCTCGCTACACCGAAGCGCGATTGCGCGCCGAAGCGATGGCGATGGTCAACGATCTTGACGAAGACGTCGTCGACTTCGTGCCGAACTACGACAACCAGTTGACACAGCCGTCGGTGCTTCCCGCCGCCTTTCCGAACCTGCTCGTCAACGGGGCGAGCGGCATCGCGGTGGGCATGGCAACGAACATGGCGCCACACAACCTCATTGAAGTGGCGGGCGCCGCGCGGCACTTGCTCGACAACCCTGGTGCCACTCTCGACGAACTCATGGCCTACGTTCCTGGCCCCGATCTGCCCACCGGCGGCACCATCATCGGTCTCGACGGCGTGCGCGAGGCCTACGCGACGGGCCGCGGCAGTTTCAAGACGCGCGCCAAAGTGTCGATCGAACAGGTGACGGCCCGCAAGACCGGCATCGTCGTGACCGAATTGCCCTACTTGGTCGGGCCCGAGAAGGTCATCGAAAAGATCAAAGATGGCGTTCAGTCGAAAAAGCTCGCAGGAATCAGCGACGTGACCGACTTGACCGATCGCCGCAATGGCCTGCGCCTCGTGATCGGCATCAAAACGGGTTTCAGCCCCGAAGCGGTGCTCGAGCAGCTCTATCGCTTCACGCCGCTCGAAGACGGCTTCTCGATCAACGCCGTTGCCCTCGTCGACGGCACCCCGCAAACTCTCGGGCTAAAGGAACTGCTGCAGGTCTACCTCGACCACCGAATCCAGGTCGTCACCCGACGCAGCCGATACCGCCTCGATCGGCGCCGTGAGCGGCTACACCTCGTGGAGGGGCTGCTCGTCGCGATTCTCGACATTGACGAGGTCATCCAGGTGATCCGCACCAGCGACGACGCCGAAGCCGCACGCACGCGACTCATGGAGGTCTTCGACCTCAGCCAATTGCAGAGCGAATACATTCTCGAGCTGCGGCTGCGTCGCCTCACGAAGTTCAGCCGCATCGAGCTCGAGACCGAACGCGACCAATTGCGGGCCGAGATCGCCGAGCTCGAGACACTGCTTGCTGACCCCGCGCGCGTGCGAACGGTGGTCGGCGACGAGCTTGAGGCGACTGCCGATCGGTTTGGCACGCCGCGGCGCACTCTACTTACCGAGGCGAGTGCGTCGATTGCCGCGCCGCGCAGCCGAGGCGCCAACCCCGTCTCTCTCGAGATCGCCGATGCCCCGTGCCGCGTGCTCGTGTCGACGACAGGACGCGCAGTGCGCGTCGACCTGCCCGCGGGAGCGACCATTGTCGCCCCCTCTCGACGCAGCAAGCACGACGCCTTGCTCGGCGCCGTCGACTCCACCACTCGCGGTGAACTGGTCGCGATCACGTCCCGTGGTCGCTTCGTGCGCTTCACGCCCGTCGATCTGCCGAGCGTTCCCGCGAACTCGGTGCAACTCGCCGCGGGCGCAAAGGTGCGCGACTACCTCGGCCTCACCGACGCGAAAGAACGCGTGCTTGCGATCGTCGACCCCGCCAGTACCGTTCCGCTCGCGCTCGGTACGCGCGAGGGAGTCGTCAAGCGCGTCTCGCCTGGGGGCTGGCCCGCTCGTCCCGACGGCGAGGTCATCACACTCAAGGCTGGCGACGAGGTGATCGGAGCAGCCCTCGCCGACGAGAGTGCCGAACTCGTCTTTGTCACGACGGATGCCCAACTGCTGCACTTCGGAGCCGACCAGGTGCGCCCCCAGGGCCCTGCGGCGGGCGGGATGGCGGGCATCAAACTCGGTGCCAGCGCACGCGCCTTGTTCTTCGGAGCCATTGACCCGTCGACTGCGCAGGTGCTGACGATCTCGAGTTCGACCCAGACGATCGCCGGCGCCGACCCCGGCCGCGCGAAGCTGTCGCTGTTCGACCAGTTTCCGGGCAAAGGTCGCGCGACCGGCGGCGTTCGGTGCCACGCCTTTCTCAAAGGCGAAGACGTGCTTCAACTGGCCTGGGTGGGCGAGAGCCCCCTCGCGGTCGGGGCCGACGGGTCGGCGCGGACCCTGCCAGCCGCGGGAGCGAAGCGCGATGCCTCGGGCACCCCGCTCGACTCCCCCATCGCCTCGGTCGGAACACCGATCGGCTGACGCGACATACCGCGTCGCTAGATGTCGATGCGGTCGCGGTCGAGCCCCTGCCCGGCGATGATGAAGTCTTTGCGTGGCGCGACCTCGTTGCCCATGAGCAGTTCGAACATCCGGGATGACGCCTCGGCGTCGGTCACTCGCACTCGGCGCAGGGTGCGGTGCGCCCGGCTCATGGTCGTGTCGGCGAGCTGATCGGCATCCATCTCGCCCAGGCCTTTGTAGCGCTGAATGGGGTCTTGGTAGCGCTTGCCCGCCTTCTTGAGTGCCGCAAGCACAC
>CAYWZI010000049.1:0-14465 GCA_964462815.1 uncultured Microbacteriaceae bacterium | reverse complement strand
AACCGCACCTCGTCGATGTTCACCGAGATCGAAGGAGAGTGGGACGAGGTGATGGATGTCGTCAAGCGCGCCACCCTCGCCGTGGCCGAACACGGCACGCGCGTGTCGCTCGTGCTCAAGGCTGACTACCGCCCCGGACACACGGGCGAGCTCGACGGCAAGGTTCAGCGCCTCGAGGCAGCGCTTGAGGAGCCTGTGTGACCGTCTCGACCGCCAGTGTGCCCATCATCGATGAGGCCACCGCTGCTGCGTATGCGCGCCAACAGCGCGAGCACGATGAAGCGCACCGGCGTGCGCACGGTGGTGCCGAACGCCGCCCGCTCAGCAAGCGACGGGTCTATGCGGCGCTCATGGCGCTCGCGCTCGGCGGGTTCGGCATTGGATCAACCGAGTTCGTTGCGATGGGTCTGCTGCCCGAAATCGCGCGCGATCTGTTGCCGGGGCTCTACGCCGCCGATCAAGAGGCGGCGATCGGCCAGTCTGGCTGGGTGATCACGGCCTACGCCCTCGGTGTCGTCGTCGGAGCCCCGACGATCGCGGCGCTGGCGGGCAGAGTGCCGCGCCGACGTCTGCTGCTCTGGCTCGCGGCGGCATTCACGATCGGCACGGTCGCCTCGGCGACTCTGCCGACGTTCGAACTCGTCATTGCCGCTCGCTTCCTCTCGGGGCTGCCACACGGCGCCTACTTCGGGGTTGCCGCGCTCGTGGCGGCGAGTCTCATGGGCCCCGGCAAGCGTGGCCAGGGGGTGGCTCTCGTCCTCAGCGGGCTCACCGTCGCCACCGTCATCGGCGTGCCCATCATCACGGCCGTCGGCCAGGCGTCAGGGTGGCGGGCCGCCTACCTGCTCGTCGCCACTCTCTTCGCCGCGACATTCATCGCTGTGCGCATCCTCGTGCCGTGGCAGCCGGGTGACGCCAACTCGACCGTGCGCAGCGAGCTTGCGGCATTCGGCAGCCTGCAGGTCTGGGTCGCGGTCGCCGTCGGTGCGATCGGGTTCGGCGGCTTCTTCGCCGTCTACAGCTACATCGCACCCATGGTCACCGAGTCAGCTGGGCTGCCCGCTGGCGCCGTGCCGTGGATTCTCGCGAGCACCGGCATCGGCCTCACGATCGGCAACATCATCGGCGGGCGTCTCGCCGACGCCGGCACCGCTCGAGCGATGTTTCTCGGCTTTACGGGGCTTATCGGGGCGCTCGCCGTGCTGGGTCTCACTGGCTCGAATCCCGTCGGGCTGATTGCGGGCACGTTCTTGGTCGGCTTCACCGCGTCGATCATCTCGCCCGTCGTGCAGACCCGATTGATGGATGTCGCGGGCAAGTCGCAAACACTCGCCGCGGCCCTCAACCACTCGGCCCTCAACGTCGGCAATGCGCTCGGAGCATTTCTGGGCGGGCTCGTGGTGGCCGCAGGCTGGGGCTACCTCACCCCATCGTGGGTGGGGCTGCTGCTTGCGGTCGGCGGCATGCTGCTCGCCGTCGTGAGTGTTGCGCTCGAGCGCCGAGCTCGCGCGGTTCGGGCGTAGCGTCGCTTTCGGCGTAGCTGCGGTTCGGGCGTAACTGCTTAGAGCCCGCTACCGCCAGACGGAGCATCCACCAAGATGCCGTCGGTGATGGCTTGCTTGCGCAAGGCGACCTTCGTGCCGACGTCGATGCCCGCGATGCGGTACTTCTCACGAATGCGCTTGAGGTAGCTCTTCGCGGTCTCTTCAGAGATGCCGAGCTGGTAGGCCACGGTCTTGACGGGCTCGCCCGCCCCATAGAGCGCCATCACGCGACGCTCTTGAGCGCTCAACCGCGGCGACCCACCCACATCAGAAGCGTTGAGCGCGAGGTCGAGCTCGGCCGAGATGAACGACTCACCATTCTTCGCGGCTCGAATGGCCTCGACGATCATGCCAGCGTCTTCACTCTTGACAAGGTAACCGAGGGCACCAGCGCTCAAGGCTTCGCGCACGACGTTCGGCTCGCTGTAGGTGCTCATGAGCACGACCCGTACGCTCATCGACTTGAGAGTCTGAATCTTGAGCGAGACAGGAATGTTGTCCTTGAGGTCGAGGTCGAGCAGAACGACGTCGACGGGAAACGCGGGGTGACTCAGCAGGTCTGGCCACGTGGCAACGGCGGCTACCATGTCGATGTCATCGGCAGCCTGGCGAATCCACTCGGTGAGCGCACCGAGCAGCATGCGGTGGTCATCGACCAGTGCCAGGCGAATCGCCGGTGATTGTGCCATCGCTGTGCCCCTTGCCTTCTCGACTGCTAGCTCGGCCGACCTGCGTCGACCGGGTTGTCGACCGTGCAGTCGAGTTCGATGCGAACCGCACCATTCGCGGTCGAATCACTGTACCGCCCGGCCCGGTCGAGGGCTTCCCACACACCGGGGTCGACGCGATTGCGGCGCAAGCCCGCAACAGTTATCGACACCGGCACTGTGAGATGACGGCCGGTGGATGCTCGCTCGGGGTCGAGCGGACCGAGCGTGACCGTGACCGACCGTGCTGGCCCTGAGCCAACGGGATCCGCGGCGAGCAGCCAGAGTGCGGCGAGCAACGAGTCGCGCTGAACGTCGTCGAGCAGCCCCGCCAAGGTCGCCGAGTCGCTGACCGTCACGCGCCTGCCCAAGTGCTCTGACTCCGAGATCGCGTGAAACAGCCAGGTCTCTCGGCGCCCCTCGATGAGGTGCAGGCGCAACTCGGTGGCGAGCGTCGAGGCGCGAGACGACAGCTTGGCGGGCAACGGCAGGGGCGCGTCGCCGCTCGCCACCGCGTCGAGTAGCTCTTCGGCGTCGAGGTCGAGCCGAGCGAGCTCTTCGCTCGCGAGCATGCCGACCGCCAAACGGGGCGCGGTCACGGTCGACTGCACGAGTACGCGGTCGAGCTCGCGCTTGAGCATCCGTTCGAAGCCACTAACCAGGAGCACCCCGGTGATTCCCGGCCCGACGGCGAGGGCAACCGTGACGATTTGCGAGGGGATCGTGACGGGAGTCAGGGTCGTGGTCGTGAGGATCGCGACGACAAAGGCGACCCCAAGGGCGCCCGTAGCGACGAGAACTTCCCAGCGTGCCCGCAAGGTGACGATGATCAGCAAGACGAACCCGGCCGAAACTGACGCTGTGGCATAGCGTCCCACGTCACCCAAAGGGGCGATCGCGACAAAGTCGAGCCAAACCACGGCAGCGAGCGATGTCAAGAAGACCGCGTACAGCCAGTCGGGCAAACGCTCGCCACTCGCCGAAATGGTGATGGTGAGGCCGAGAAACGTCACCATGAGCAACAGCCAGGCCGCCACGATCGGCACGAGCGAGGGGTACTCGGTAGCGCGCAAAAGGAAGAGGGAGATGCCCAGCATCGACTGCAGCGCCGCAATGATGGCGACGCCGATTCCGAGAAAGCCTGAGCCCAAAGCGGATGCGTGGGTCGACGACGGTACCCCTCGACGAGTTGACGAGCGTGCGCCCGCCGGCCGCACGAGTCCGCCGAGAGTGGTCTCGTCGGGAGGCGTGTACTTGGCGTTCATCGCGGCACCTCGAGAAACACCGTGGTTCCGGAGCCGGGCATCGAGAACACCCGGGCATCACCACCGACATCGCGCAGACGCGCGACGACAGACTCGGTGAAGCCGAGGCGTTCGGTGCTGACATCATCGGGGTCGAACCCGACTCCGGCATCGGTCACAACAGCGCGCAATCGGTCGTCGGTCTGAGTGATCGTGACGTCGACTTCATCCACGCCCGCGTGTCGTCGGACATTCTCGAGACACTCCGCGAGCGCGAGCAAAAAGGCATCGAGGACATCGCTCGGCAACAGAACCTGACCGGTTCCATGCCACCGCACCGAGAGCCCCATTCGTAAGAACCGCTGCTTGACCGACTCGAGGGTCGTGCCGAGGGCTGTCTCCCCGACCGGTTCGAGACTGTAAACACCTGAGAACTGCGGCATCGGGGTCGAACCCAGGCGCAACTGCCGCAAGAGCCGTGCGTCTTCGGCGGCTTGCTCCCGCAGCGCAGGTTCAGACACCCCCACGCCGGAATGGGCGAGTAGGGTGAGCGTGGCGAGCACCGTGTCGTGCAACAGACGCGCACCCTGGCGACGCTGAGCCTCCGTCTCGCTGGCTTGCCGCTCGAGGTGGTGCGCTCGCCCGATGCTCTCGATGCGCTGCATCGCCCGTTGCACCCCGACTGTCACCCACAGGCCGATGATGAGCGTGATGACCCACGCAGCGAGCGTCGCGATGGCGGGAGTAGAGATGAGACCTCGGGCTGGCCCTGCCGCAGCGATCAAAAAGCTGCTGCCGAGAGCGCCGATCGCCCACACGATCCAGCGGCTCGTGGTCTCGCTGAGCACCATTCCGAGAGCACCGAGACCAGCCACGCCCAAGGGCGCGAGAGCCGTGGGGAGTGCCACCGACCCCGACTGCCCCCACGGCAGTTGAGCGAGCGCAAGTGCGCCGCACCCAATGACGATCGTCAGAATGACCCACCCGATGTGGCCACTGCGGCCCACCATGATCAGGGCACCAGCCTGACCAGTGAGCAAGATCAACACCGACGGAAGGATGTCGGTGTCGACAACTCCCGGGAGGGCGAGGCAGATGGCGGCGATCACGACGCCGGTGAGTCCGAAGGCGCGCGTCGCCGAACGGAGAAGTCGTTGACGTTCTTTCTCGATTAACGTCATGACGGGGTCTGCCCGCCGCCGCCCCCGCGCCTCATGCTGTTTAGTGTGTCACCTCTGCGCCGGTATTCCTCAGAAGCCGCACAGAGCCGAAAACGCGTCGTACAGCTGTGACCGGGTGGCACTATCGGCCGCGACCGTCGCGACACCGCGATTGGTGCCCAGTGCGAGCTCGAGGGGGAAGATCGTGCCCTGCTTATCTTCGGCAATCGCATGAGCGTCACACCGTGCTGCTGACAGCCGCACGGGAACCACACGCACCTCACCCTTGCTGAGGATGATCTCGAGCGGGAGCGCGGGGAGTCGAGCCGGAGGGCCCGTCGCGGCGTCGACGGTGAAGAGCACAGTGTCATTGAGTGCGACAAGAGTGACCCCCGGCTCGAGGGCTGTCGCGACGACCTCGAGCCCGACAACTCCCGCCGCGGGATCGTCAAGGGCGGGCGCTCGGCGCACGTCGAGCGTCACGCGCTCGGCGACCGCGGCCGCGAAACACGCTTCGGCGTGCCACACCGCCCACTGCCCGAGCCGGTCTGTTGTTGTCACTCGGACGACAGCGGTCGACCCCGTGTCGAGAGCCACTGTCAGCGCGGCCTCGGGCATTGTGGCGCCCCCGCTGCACTCGGGCGCCGGCAGCGTCAGCGCGAGATCGCGTGTCGAACCGGCGGGAATCGTGGTGGATCGATCGCGCTCGATCGGGGCCGCCAGAGCGGGCGAATCGAGAACCAGACCGACGATCGTCACGGCCACGTCGCCCTGGTTCGTCACGCTCAGTTGAATGCCGTTCCGGGCCGGATCGCTGCGCGTGCGATAGAGCTCAGCCGTTACCGACACGGCCTCGATCGAGTGGGGGGCGGTGGGCTCATCGGCGGGGGTGAGGGCAGTGGGGGAGCGGTCAGCCGCGGGTGAGCATCCACTCAGGGCCACCATCACGACCGCACAAGCGACGCTGATCGGGGCCCGAGCTGCCCGCTTCGCCCCTTTCACGCGTCGCCCTCGTCTCAGCTCGCGAGTAGGCGCGCGAGTGGAGGGCCAACAAGGTCGTCTTCGATGAGGAAGGCGTCATGGCCGAAGGGCGACGAGATAACGACCGGCGCGTCACCGTGAATCGAGTGCGGCATGTGGGCCGCCATGACGCGCTGCTGCTCAAGCGGAAACAGCCGGTCGCTGTCGATTCCCAGCACGAGGCTGCGAGCCGTGACCCGCGCGAGTGCGTCAGCGATCGACCCCCGGCCCCGGGCGATGTCGTGCGAGTTCATGGCCTCGACGAGTGTGATGTAGCTGCCCGCGTCGAAGCGGCGCGTGAACTTGTTGCCGTGAAAGTCGAGATAGCTTTCGACCGCGAAACGACCTCCATGGCCGAGCGGGTCGAGCGCGCCTTGCCACGAGCGTTCGAATCTCTCGTTCAGCTCGCTCGGCGATCGATAGTTCAGCAGCGCCATGCGACGCGCGAGAGCGAGCCCGCGAAACGGCCCCTCCGGTTCGTCGTAGTAGTCCCCGTCGCGAAACAGAGGGTCCATGCGAATCGCCTCGATCTGCACCGAGTTCATCGCGATCTGGTCGGCGCTCGAGACGGCGGGTGCGGCGAGCACGGCAAGCCGGTCGACCCGGTCGGGATGCTCAACCGCCCACTCAAGCGCGTGCATGCCACCCATCGACCCGCCGACGATGCCGGCGAACCGCTCGATGCCGAGCGCGTCAGCGAGCGCGACCTGCGCCGCGACCTGATCGCGGATCGTGAGATAGGGAAACCGCGAGCCCCATTCCGTCCCGTCGGGGGACACCGACGAAGGACCGGTCGACCCTTGGCAGCCTCCGAGCATGTTGGGAGCGATCACGAACCAGCGGTCGGTGTCGATCGCCAGTCCGGGGCCGACAATGCCGCCCCACCACCCGGCGGTCGCATGGCCGGCACCGGGGCGGCCGACCACGTGACTGTCACCGGTGAGGGCATGCATGACGAGTACGGCGTTATCGCGGCCGTCGTTCAGTTCGCCCCACGTTTCATAAGCAAGGCGCGCATGGGGCAACTCGCGCCCCGACTCCAGCGCGATCGTGCCGATCGACTGAAAGCGGCGATCACCCGGAGGGTCGCCTTCGCGCCAGGCACCCGAGGTCGGGGGAGTGCCGCGCAGGGCGCGACGATTCGCCTCGGTGATGAATGCCGAGGGCACCGTGTCTTCGCTCGTCTGCCAGTCCATGCTGAGGCCATTCTGTCGCAGGATGCGCGCGACCCCCGTTGTGTGACAACGGGGGTCGTGCGTGCTGTGGTGAATGGGGTGGATCCGTCGGGCGCTCGGTCGCCTGACGGAAGTGCCAGGGCTAGCTGGCGTTGGCCGCCGTCACCGCACGTGCCGCGGCGAATCCCGCCTCCAGGTCGGCGATGATGTCGTCGACGTTCTCCAGCCCGACCGACAGCCGAACAAGACCAGGCGTGACGCCCGTCGTGAGCTGCTGCTCGGGCGTCAACTGCGAGTGCGTCGTCGAGGCCGGGTGAATGATGAGGCTGCGTACGTCGCCGATGTTGGCGACATGGCTAAACAACGTCACGGAGTCGACGAGGGTGCGGCCCGCGTCGACTCCGCCCTTGAGTTCGAACGACAGCACCGCGCCAACACCGCGCGGGGCGTACTTCTGCGCGTGCGCATGCCACGGGCTCGACGGCAGACCGCTGTAGCTCACCGACGCGACGTCGGGGTGCGCCTCGAGCCACTGCGCGACAGTCTGGGCGTTCTGCACGTGACGCTCGATGCGCAAGCTGAGCGTCTCGATGCCCTGGATCAGTTGCCACGCGTTGTCGGGCGAGACCGCAGCGCCGATGTCACGCAGCAACTGCACGCGTGCCTTGATGATGTAGGCGATGCCGTCGCCCAGCACGCCCGTGTAGCTCGCCCCGTGGTACGAGGGGTCGGGCTCGGTGAGGCCGGGGAACTTTTCGACGTTCTTCGACCACTCGAACTTTCCGCCGTCAACGATGAAGCCGCCCATCACGGTGCCGTGGCCGCCGAGGAACTTGGTGGCTGAGTGCACGACAATGTCGGCGCCGTGCTCAAGCGGGCGAATGAGGAATGGCGTTGCGATCGTGTTGTCGACGATGAGCGGAAGGCCCGCGCCGTGGGCGACCCCGGCCACTTTCTCGATGTCGAGAATGTTGATCTTGGGGTTGCCGACTGTCTCGGCGAACAGCAACTTAGTGTTCGGCTTGATCGCGGCCTTCCACTCGTCGGCGTCGTCTTGGTTTTCGACGAAGGTTACGTCGATTCCGAGCTTCGCGAGCGTGTAGGTGAAGAGGTTGTAGGTGCCGCCGTAGATCGACGACGACGACACGATGTGGTCGCCCGACTCCGCGATGTTGAGCACGGCGTAGGTCGTGGCCGACTGGCCCGAGGCGAGCAGAAGGGCAGCGGTGCCGCCTTCCAGTGCCGCAATGCGCTGCTCAGCGACGTCTTGCGTCGGGTTCTGAATGCGCGTGTAGATGTTGCCGAACTCGGCCAGCGCGAAGAGGTTCTTCGCGTGCTCAGCGTCGTTGAAGACATAGGCGGTCGTGCGGTAGATCGGAGTGGCGCGTGCGTTCGTCACCGGGTCGGGCTGCGCCCCCGCGTGAATCTGCAGGGTTTCGAACTTGTACGGTGCGGTCATGGCGGCTCCTCGCGTCGCGGGTGGGTCGCCTTGACGGTACGGCGCGCACGGCACCGGGTCAACGGCGCGCGTCATGCGCCGTAATGCAGCGCATGGGCTGCCCCTCGTCGAGGGGAGTACCGTGAAGGCATGTCGACCGACCTGCCTGCTCGCTCGTTCCGCGCTGTCGTCACCGGTGGCAGTTCGGGCATCGGAGCCGCCACCGTGCGGCTGCTGCGCTCACACGGCTGGTCGGTGGTCGCTGTCGCGCGTCGCGCCGAAAGGCTTGCGGCGCTCGCCGACGAGACCGGGTGCGAGACCGTCACCGCCGACCTGACCGACCCTGCAGCGATGGATGCCCTCCGCGCCCACATCGCGGCGACGGGCCCGATTCACGCCATCGTGACGGTCGCGGGCGGTGCGATTGGCACCGACACCGTCGAGGCGGCCGACGCCCGTGACTGGATGCGGATGTTCGACGTGAACGTTCTCGCCGCGCAACGGGTCATCAGCGCCCTGTTGCCCGCGCTGCGCGAGGGTGCGCGCAGTCGCGGCGTGGGCGACATTCTCGCGGTCACGTCGACGGCAGCTCAGGTGTCATACGAGAGCGGTGGCGGATACAACGCTGCGAAGTTTGCACTGCGCGGCATGATGGGTGCCCTCCGACTCGAGCTGGCGGGCGAACCGCTGCGCGTCATGCAACTCGCGCCCGGCATGGTCAAGACCGACGAGTTTGCGCTCAACCGGTTCGGGGGCGACCCCGCGAAAGTGGAGGCGCTCTATGCGGGGGTGGAGCATCCGTTGCTCGCTGACGACATGGCAGCGCTCATCGTCTTCGCGCTCGAGTCACCCGCGCACGTCAACCTCGATGAGCTCACGGTGCGCCCGGTTGCGCAGGCAGCGCAGCACAAACTCGTGCGGGGCGCGCTCGAGCTCCGCGGCGACTGACCCCCGCGCTACATCACAGTCGGGCTCGGCTGCAGCCCCTCCTCGGCCGGAGCGTCGCTGAACGCGAGCCGCGGTACGAACACGAGGGCGATGGCCGCGACGAGAGCCGAACCTCCGCAGATGGCGAACACGATGAGGTAACCGAGCAGGCTCGACGCCGTCTCGGTGACTGCCTGGCCGACCGCGAGCACGAGAACGACAGCGAACACGGCACTCGCGAAGGCACCGCCGACCGTCTTGGTCATGTTGGTGAGGCCCGTCGCGATGCCGGTCTGGCCCAGCGGAGCCGCGGCGGCAGCGGCGGCGGGCAATGCGGCGACGAGCGCACCCGAGCCGAGGCCCGCGATCACCATGTTGAGCGTCACCCCCAGAGCGGTCGCATTGTTCACGAGGAACGCCAGATAGCCGATCGCGACCACGAGAGTCGCGCCGATCAGCGTGAGCCGCGGGGTCGTCTTTCGCGACACCAGCGGAAACAGCAGCGCCCCAATGATCATGGCAATCAGGTAGGCCCCGATGATGTACGAGCGTTCGGCCGCGTCGAGACCCAACCCGAACCCATTGGCCGGGTCGGTGCCCGCGAACGTGCTGAGGGGGGCTTGGGCGCCCAGGATGCTGATGCCAACGAGCCCGGAGGTCAACTGAACCGGCCACATCGAGGGCTGCCGCAACACGCGCAAGTCGATCGCGGGGTCGGGGTGCTTGAGCACCCACATGCCGAAGGGGAACAGCAGCCCAAGGCCCAGGAGCATGAGGGCGTAGACCCACAACGCTTCGGGGCCATTGATGCGCAAGAACGTCAGCCCCGACGTAATCGTCAAGAGCGCGATTGTGAGCAGTACGAAGCCGATGGTGTCGAGGCGGCGGCCCGAGACAGGCTCTGATTCAGGAACCCCGAACAGAATCACGAAGAATGCGATCGATACGGCAATCGCCGGAATCGTCAGCGTGAGCGTGATGTTGCCGTTGAAGGCGTCGAAGATGCGCGCGCCACCGAGGGCGCCCGCGATAGCGCCCGCCTGTAGGCCGACGACGAGCAAGCCGGCGGCGCGACGCGTTTGGGACGCGGCCGAGCCGGTGCGGCGCCCACGGTCAAAGATCAGTGCTACCTCGAGCGGCAGCCACACGACATAGAAGCCCTGCAGCGCCCACGCCACCAAAAACACCCAGAACGAGTCGGCGAAGACGAGCCACCAGCTCGCGCCCGCCGTGAGCACGGTGGAGATGAGCAGGATCTTCTTGTGGCCGATCATGTCGCCGAGCTTGGCGAGAATGGGTACGACGAGCGCACTGAGCAGCAGCTGAGCTGCTTCGAACCAGTTGAAGTCGGCATCGCGAATGCCGAGGTACTCGACAAGGTCGCTAATGAGGGGAACGTAGTATCCCTGCAAGACGCCGCTGACGAACTCAACGAAGAACAGGTAGCCGACCAGGGAAGCAGTGACGGCGCCGGAGGCGCCGCGCAGCCGTGAGGCCGCCGTGGGCTCAGTCATTCCGCGATGCTAGCGCGCCGTTGTGTCGTCTGGTGACCTGTAGCGTGCAAACATGGTCGAGCCGCCGCCGCTGCACGAGCGCATCGCACCCGACTGGGCTGCTGCTCTCGGCCCCGTGCAGTCGCGCATCGCTCAGCTCGACGATTGGCTTCGGGCCGAGACGCTCGCCGGTCGGCCCTTTCTTCCCGCGCCCCAGCACGTGCTGCGCGCCTTCACGTTGCCGCTGGCCGACGTGCGCGTCGTGGTGCTCGGGCAAGACCCCTACCCGACGCCGGGTCACCCCATCGGCCTCAGTTTCGCCGTCGATCGCACGGTGCGGCCGATTCCGCGGAGCCTCGCGAACATCTATCGCGAACTCCGCGATGACGTCGGAGTGGAGGCGCCCGCCCACGGCGACCTGACGGCCTGGCAGTCTCAGGGAGTCCTGTTGCTCAACCGCGTGCTCACCGTGCAGTCGGGGCTCTCGGGCTCGCACCGAGGCATCGGCTGGGAAGACGTCACGGCTCGTGCTGTCGAGGCCCTCGCCGCACGCGGTGGCCCGCTCGTTGCCGTGCTCTGGGGCCGGGACGCACAATCGGCGGCGCCGCTGCTGGGCGCCGTGCCGGTCATTGCGAGCGCGCATCCGAGCCCGCTCTCGGCTCGCACCGGATTCTTTGGCTCACGGCCCTTCAGCCGCACGAACGCCCTGCTGGTCGAACAAGGCGCGATCCCCATCGACTGGAGCCTGCCGACGTAGACTGACGCGGTCGATCACGCAGCGAGGGAGGGGGGTCAGGATGCTCGAAGACGAGTATCAAGAGCGTCGACGCCCGCCCCGCCACTTGCGACGGCAACCCGAGCCCGAGACGCCGTTCGCGTTCACCGTGCGAGACGCCGTCGCGTCGGATCTTCCCGACATTCGCGAGATCTACAACCACTACGTCGCCAACTCGACGGTGACATTTGATGAGTCACCGTGGAGCTTGGCTGTGCTGCGGTCGAAGTTCGCGAAAGTGCGAGAGCTGGGCTACCCGTTTCTCGTCGCCGTGTCGCCGAACAACGTGATTCTCGGCTTTGCCTATGTGTACCCGTGGAAGGACAAAGCGGCCTACCGGTACACGGTCGAGAACTCGATCTATTTGGGCCCTGCGTCAACGGGCAAGGGCATCGGAGGCGAACTGATGCGTGAACTGCTCGACCGCGCGCGCTCCGCCGGCATCAAGGAAGTGATCGCTGTCATTGCTGATCGCGGCGCTGAGGCATCGATCGCCCTCCACGAGCGCCATGGCTTTCGACAGACGGGCTCGATGGGCCGCGTTGGCTTCAAGTTCGGTCGATGGCTCGGCGTCGTGATGATGCAGAAGTCGCTCACGAAGAAGCGCTGACGAAGAAGCGCTCACAAAGAGGCGCTGGCTCCGCCAGATCTACTGGTAGACCTCGCCCGCAACCTCGTCGGCAATCGTCACGGCTTCTTCGTAGAAGACTTGCCCGCCGAAGGCGCTGATGACGGAGATCCAGCTCTCGTCGCGAATGATGTTGTAGATCGCCGGTGCGGCGGCTTCGTCACCGAACTGACTGAAGGTAACGGCACCGTCGTCGGTCGTCCCCTCGTTGAGACCTTGGGCCGCCAGGTCATTCACGACTCCGGCGCGCGTCGCTGCACTGATGGGGGCGACGCTGACGAGGAGGCTCGAGAGGTCGCGCCCGTCTTCGGCATAGACGCAACTAATGCCGCCGACGAGCTGTTCGGGGGTGGGGTCGAAGAAGTAGTCGTCTCCGAAAACGCTCCCGGGACCACCGAGCAACTCGAGGTTCTGCGCGGCAAGCGCGTCGAGCCGCTCTTGCGGCAAGATCGTCGTGCAGTCGGCCGGCATGGTGAACACCGGCTCTTGTTCGGGTTCGGGCGCTTCGGTCTCAACGACCGTCGGAACAGGTTCGGGCGTCTCGGTCTCGGCGACCGGCGCTTCTTCGGCGGCGCACGCAGAGAGCGCGGCAACGAGCACAAGGGCTGCAGTACCGGTGAGAACGCGCTGGACAAACATGGTGCTCCTTTGGTGGTGAATGCCGCGAATCTAGCAGTCGTGAGGAAAGGAAAACGTGAGATTCGCGCGTCTGAGGCCGCGCCTGCGGCCTTCGTTGTCGAATCGATACTCGCGGGCCCACGTCGCCCGCGCACTCAGGCGAGGGCAGCGCGAGCCCTAGGCTCGCACCGTGTTCGAACTGCATCACTTAACGGCCCTCGAGCAGTGGGAATGGCTGCACAGCGGCCGCATCACGCCTCGAGAGCTCGTCGAGCACTACCTGCTGCGCATCGAGCGCATCAACCCGAGCATTGGCGCGCTGACCGTCGTCGACGCCGATCGGGCGCTGGCTCGCGCGGATGCGCTGCCGGAGCTCGTCGCCTCGACGGCACCGCTGTGGGGCATCCCGATCGCCGATAAAGAACTCGTGGCGCGCGCCGGACAGCGCACCACCTTCGGTTCGCGCCTGTTCGCCGATCACGTGCCGACCGAGAGTGACGAACTCGTCCAGCACGTCGATGCGGCAGGGGCGATCAGCCTTGGTGCGACGGCGGCGCCCGAGTTCGGGCTCCCGGCGTACACCGAGAGCCTCGTCTCGCCACCCGCGCGTAACCCCTTCGACCTCACCCGGGGCGCCGGTGGGTCGAGTGGGGGAGCTGCAGCAGCCGTCGCGGCAGGGCTTATCGCGGTGGCGCCGGGCAGCGACGGTGGGGGCAGCATTCGCATTCCGGCGGCGGTATGCGGTCTTGTCGGGCTCAAGCCGTCGCGCGGGCGGGTCATGGCGGGCAGCGGTCTCGACAGCCTCGCGGGCCTCGTCGTGACCGGGCCGCTTGCTCGCACCGTCGCCGACGCGGCCTTCATGCTCGACGCCCTCGTCGCGGCAGCACCCTGGAGTCACGCGACGCGCGCTCCCGCCGACCCCCCGCTCGCGTCCGGTGCAGCGCACCCGCACAGTGGCCCGTTTCTTGGTGCGGCGGTGCGCGGCGAGGGGCGCTTTCAGCTCGGAGTCACGACGAGCTCGCCGTGGGAGGCGACCGTCGAACTCACCCTTGATGCCGACGCGCAGTGGGCTCTTGACGAGGCGGTTGCAGCGTTCAGTCGACTCGGACACGGAATCGAGCCGGTCGTGCTCGCCCCCGAACCCGACTACGCCCGGCACTTTCGCGCGGTGTGGATGGCGGGAGCCTCGCGCATTCCCGCGCGCAACGACGACGAGCTCGCCCTGCTTGAGCCGCTCACGAAGTGGCTTGTCGATCAGGGCCGCGCGCTGCCGACTGAGACGCTCGTCGAGGCGCTCGATTGGCTGTCAGGCTTCGAGCGACGCCTCATCACCCAATTATCACCATTCGACGCAGTGCTCACCCCGGCGGTCGCGACGACCCCTCGACCGCTCGGCTGGTTCGATGCGGCGGATGCTGACCGCAACTTCACGCAGCAGGTGCAGTACACCCCCTTCACGAGTCTCGTGAACGTGGCCGGGCTGCCAGCGATCACTCTGCCGGTGGGGCTCACGCCCGCCCGTTCGGAGCATCCGGGCGTGCCGATGGGCGTGCAGCTGCTCGGCCGCCCCGGCAGCGAGGCCACACCGTTGGCGCTGGGCGCTCAACTCGAGCGGTCACACGGCACCGCGCGCGTCCACCCGCCGCAGTGGTGACGCTACGGCAGCAGTTGTGCGGTCGCGTCGTCGGTGAGAAGCGCGGAATCGCCGCCCGAGAAAAAGCTCCCGATCCAGAACT
>CAYWZI010000048.1:0-14517 GCA_964462815.1 uncultured Microbacteriaceae bacterium | reverse complement strand
AGCGGCAACGCCGACTGGGACGCGATCGGCACCCTCAAAGAGACCATCAGCAGCATCCCGGTTCTCGGCAACGGCGACATCTGGTCGGCCGAAGACGCGCTGCGCATGGTCGAGCAGTCGGGCTGCGACGGCATCGTCGTCGGGCGCGGCTGCCTCGGTCGCCCGTGGCTCTTCGGTGACCTCTCGGCAGCGTTTACCGAGCGCCACGTGCGCATCCAGCCGGGCCTCGGCGAGGTCGCTGACGCCTTTCGTCGCCACGCTGAGCTGCTCGTCGAGTTCTTCGACGACGAAGCGAAGGCCTGTCGAGACATTCGCAAGCACGTCGCCTGGTACTTCAAGGGACATGCGGTCGGAGGCGAGCTACGCGCGCGTCTCGCGGCAGTCGAGAGCCTGCAGCACATGGACGACCTGCTCGGCGAACTCGACCGTGATGCGCCCTACCCCGGCGAAGCGGCAGAGGGCCAGCGCGGCCGCGCCGGTACGCCGAAGAAGCCCTCGCTGCCCGATCGCTGGCTCGAGAGCCGCGAACTCACGGGCGCAAGCCGCGCCGAAGTCACGGCCGCCGAACTGCACCATTCGGGCGGGTAGCGCGTGCACGATGACCTCACGCCGGGCTACGGGCCGGCCGATATCGAGCGCTGGTTGCCCGAAGAACACAGCAGTCGCCGCAGCGACTTCGCGCGCGACCGCGGGCGCCTGCTGCACTCGAGCGCGCTGCGGCGCCTCGCGGCCAAGACCCAGGTGCTCAGTCCGACCGCGGGGCTCGACTTCGCGCGCAACCGCCTCACCCACTCGCTCGAAGTGGCACAGGTCGGGCGTGAGCTCGCCACGAGCCTGGGCCTCGACCCCGACGTCGTCGACACGGCGTGCCTCGCGCACGACCTCGGTCACCCGCCGTTCGGCCATAACGGCGAGCGTGCCCTCAACGATTGGGCGCGCGATATCGGAGGGTTCGAGGGCAACGCCCAGACTCTCCGGCTCCTCACGCGCATCGAGCCCAAGGTGTTCGGGCCCGATGGTCGTAGCTATGGCCTCAATCTCACGCGCGCGAGCCTCGACGCGAGCACGAAGTATCCCTGGCCCCAGTCGCAGGGAATTCCTGACCCGAGTGGGCGCAGCAAGTTCGGCTTCTACGACGACGACGCGGCCGCTTTCGAGTGGATGCGCGCTAGCTCACCCGACCGCGTGCGCTGCATTGAGGCGCAAGTCATGGACCTGAGCGACGACATCGCCTACAGCGTCCACGACTTCGAAGACGCGATCGTCAGCGGCTACCTCGACGTTCCGGCCCTGAGTGCTCGCGTCGACCACGACGCTCTTGTCGACTCGATGTTCGAGTGGATCGGCGGCGAGATCAGCCATGATGACCTCATCGCGGCCTTCGACCGGCTCGACCATCTCGACGCATGGATTGAGTCGTGGGACGGTTCGCGGCGCGACTTGGCCCGGCTCAAGAACCTCACGAGCCAGCTCATCGGGCGCTTCGCGCACGAAGCCGTGCACGCGACACGCGAGGCGTATCCCCAGAGCGCACTGGCACGTTTTGGCGCGGATGTCGTCGTGCCTGCGGCAACCCAGGCCGAGATCGCTGTGCTCAAGGGCATCGTCGCCGCGAACGTCATGTCGACGAATTCCCGTCAGCCGATCTACGCCCGCCAGCGCTCACTGCTGGTCGAACTCGCCGACGGGCTGTGGCAGGCGGGCCCTGATGTGCTCGATCGCGCCTTCGCCGACGACTTCGATGCCGCCTCGGACGATGCGGCACGCCGCCGGGTGATCGTCGACCAAGTCGCCTCCCTCACCGACCAGAGTGCGATGTCCTGGCACGAGCGCGTCATTGCGGGAGATCTGCGTACAGCGCCTCGGGCCTAGAATCGGCCTGTGGCAGGCCTGATTCGACGCAGCGACATCGACGAAGTCAGGTCGCGCACGAATCTGGCGGACATCGTCGGCGACTACGTGACGCTCAAGAGTGCGGGCGTCGGCTCGATGAAGGGTTTGTGCCCCTTTCACGATGAGCGCAGTCCGAGCTTTCACGTTCGGCCGCAAGTAGGCTTTTACCACTGCTTCGGGTGCGGTGAGGGTGGCGACGTCTTCACCTTTCTGCAGAAGATGGACCACGTCACGTTCTCCGAAGCGGTTGAACGGCTCGCGGGCCGACTGGGCTACGAGCTGCACTACGAAGATGGCGGCCCAGCCGCCGATCAGGGCAATCGCAGTCGACTGCTCGCGGCGAACGCGGCCGCTGAAGCCTTCTTCCGTGAGCAGCTCGGCACGGCAGCGGCCGAACCGGCCCGACAGTTTCTCGGTGAGCGGGGTTTCGACTCCCACGCCGCCGAGCGGTTCTCGATCGGGTTCGCCCCCAACTCCTACGACGCTCTCGGCGACCACTTGCGCGCGCTCGGCTTTACGGCAGAAGAGCTGCTCGCCTCCGGCCTGCAAGGTCAGGGTGATCGCAAGCCCTACGACCGATTCCGTGGTCGTCTCATCTGGCCGATCAAGGACGTCACCGGTCAGACGCTCGGCTTCGGGGCGCGCAAACTGCTTGAGAGTGACAACGGGCCCAAGTACCTGAACACGCCCGAGACTCCCGTGTACAGCAAGTCGAAGGTGCTCTATGGGCTCGACCTTGCGAAACGCGACATCGCGCGCGGTAAGCAAGTGGTGGTCGTCGAGGGGTATACCGATGTCATGGCGTGTCACCTCGCTGGCGTGACGACGGCTGTCGCCACGTGCGGCACCGCATTCGGTGCCGACCACATCACGATCATCCGGCGGGTCATGGGTGATGTCGACAACCGTGACTCGCACGGCCTGGGCGAGGTGGTCTTCACCTTCGACCCCGATGAAGCCGGGCAAAAAGCTGCGAGCCGCGCGTTTGCCGATGAGCAGCGTTTCGCGGCACAGACCTATGTTGCGGTCGCTCCCGACGGTCTGGACCCGTGCGATCTGCGGCTCAGGCGTGGTGACGATGCGGTTCGCTTGCTCATTCAGAGTCGCAAGCCGATGTACGAGTTCATGATGCGTCGAGCGCTCGACGCATTCGATCTCGAAACTGTGGAAGGTCGAGTAGCCGCGGTGCGCGCGACGGCGCCGATGGTTGCCAGTATCCGTGACGAGGCACTGGCCGTCGGCTACACCCGCACGCTCGCCGGGTTGATCGGCATCGATCCGGCCGAGGTGACCCAGGCAATTCGGTCAGCGCGGCGGGCGCCAGCGCGCAGCGGCGGCGCGGCATCCCCCAGCGGTCAAGCCGCCTCGGTAGCTCCGGGCACGGTGGGCGCGAACAGTGCTGTCGTCGACGGGCCAGTCGAGTCCGTTTCCGAAGCAGACGGTCCGGTGATCGGCATCGCGCAGCTTCCGACTGACCCCGTGTCGCGCCTCGAGCGAGAACTGTTGATGGCGCTCCTGCAACATCCGTCGGAGATCACGATTGACACCGCCCGTCGGGCTTTGGCGACCACCTTTTGGCAACCCGCGCTCGCGACTGTCCGTGACGCCGTGCTCGCGGCACTCGACAGTTACGGCTCTCCCGACTGGGTGCGTCGGGTTGCCGAGGAAGCTCCGCCGGCGTTCAGCCAACTCGTTACGCAACTCGCGATCGCTCCGCTCCCGATGCGCGACGGTCGTGCGGCGGAGTACTGCGCCGGCGTCACGACCTCGCTCATTGACCGAGATTTGCTCCGTCGCAAGACCGAACTACTGGGCGCCCTGCAACGAATCGATGCGTCAGCCGAGCCCGATCGGTATCGGACTTTGCAGCAGCAACTGGTCGAACTTGAAGATGAGCGGCGCAAGGTCAGGGGAGACTAACGTCCCTGTCTCCTGAAGCAGACGACCTGTGCCGACGGTCGTGGCCGCCGAGGCGGCCATGACTAAACTCGATCAGGTGACCGAACTGGCCGTACGCGCGCGAGATCTGACCCTGCAGTACCGGGGTGGGGTCGGTCGCCGCACGGTGACCGCCATTGCCGGCGTGAGCTTTGACATCGCTCCCGGCGAGACTCTCGCCGTCGTCGGCGACTCCGGAAGTGGAAAGAGCACGCTCGCTCACGTGATCGCCGGTTACACCTCGCGCAGCGTCGATCGCGGTGTCGAGATCTCCGGCGGTGCACTCGAGGTGCTCGGCATAGACGTGCGTCGGCTTCGGCATCACGACGACGACGAGCTCGCGATTCGAGTCGGCTACGTGCCACAAGACGCGGGTGCGGTGCTCGACCCGCACCTCACGGTCGGCGAGAACGTTGCGGTGCCCCTGTTCCAGCGAGACCCGAAGCTGTCGAAGAAGCTCGCGGGCGGGATCGTTGCTGAGGCGATCGATGCCATGCACCTCACCCTCGCGACGATTCCCAAGTACCCCTATGAGCTCAGTCGAGGGCAGCGTCAGCGCGTCGCCATCGCGCGAGCACTTGTGCTCGACCCCGAGCTGCTCGTGGCGGACGAGGCTACCGCGGGTATTGATGCGACGGTTCGCGGCACGATCTTGAGTCACCTTGCCGAGGTGCAACGACTCCGCGGGTTCGCGGCCTTTGTCGTGAGCAGCGAGATTGGTGAAGTGCGTCGCCTCTCTCAACGCTTGGCTGTGTTGCATCGCGGCACGATGGTCGGCATGGGAGCGATTGACGACGTGCTGGGTGATCCCTCGCACCCGTACGTGCACCGCCTCGCCGAGCTCGCTCGAACCTGAGTCGAGCCGCTGGTGGTGGCCGATACCGCTGAAGGAGCATCCCGTGACCCCCTCTCCCGACCGCATGTCGCAGTCAGCGACGTTCGCTGCCGACGTCCAGTTCGAGCTCGCTGACCAGCATCGTGATCCGCTCGCGGGACACGGCGTCGTGCCAGCCGAGCGACCCGAGCCGGGCGACATCGCGGTTCTGCCGATCGCATCGCCGTTCTTCATCGAGGCAGTGCGTGCCGGTGGCGGTGAGGTGTCGACCCTCGGGCCGACCACACGGGGGCTCGTGTGGCTGAGCGAGGTGGGTGCCGACGAGCTCGGTGCTGTGTTGGATGCTCACCCCGGCATCGGCTGGGTGCAACTACCGTGGGCCGGAGTCGACAGTTTCGCGTCAGTGTTGGCTCGCTTTGCCGGTTCCTCTCGCCCCGTTTTCACGAGCGCCAAAGGTGCCTATTCTGAGCCCGTCGCCGAACACGCCGTTGCGCTCGCCCATGCTGTGCTGCGCGAGTTCGCCCCCAAAGCTCGAGCGGCCCAGTGGTCGCCCGTGCGCACGGGTCTATCGCTCTATGGTCGGCACGTGGTCATCGTGGGAGCGGGGGGCATCGCCTCTGAGATCATCCGTCTGTTGGAGCCCTATCGCACGACCATCACCGTCGTGCGCCGGACCCCAGGTCCCCTCCGCGGAGCCGACCGTACGGTGACCGTGGATGCTCTGGCCAGCGTCTTGCCGAGCGCTGACGTCGTGATCCTTGCGGCCGCGTCGACGGAGTCGAGTCGCTCGTTGATCTCTGCAGCAGAACTCGCCCTCATGAAGCCCACGAGCGCACTGGTGAATATCGCCCGCGGGGCGCTCGTCGATCACGATGCGCTTGCTGCGGCCCTTCACGAGGGCCGCATTCTTGGCGCCGGTCTTGACGTCACGAGCCCCGAACCCCTCCTCGACGACCACGCTCTCTGGCGAGAGCCTCGATGCTTGATCACTTCGCACTCGGCGGACACGCCCGAGATGACTGCCCCGCTTTTGGGCAGGCGCATCACCGAAAACGTCCGCGGCTTTCTCGCCGACGGACGACTTGTCGGAATCGTGGACACCGCGGTCGGGTACTGACGGCTCTAGCCACCGTCTCGGTTCTGCTAAGTTAGGGGTGCTGTTTCAGCGATCCTCGATAGCTCAATTGGCAGAGCAGCCGGCTGTTAACCGGCAGGTTCTTGGTTCGAGTCCAAGTCGGGGAGCCACGGCTCCTCCATCACCGTCGCGACCCCGCGTCGACGGGCAGTACGGTAGGTGCGGGGTGCTTACCAGGCTCTGCACGGGAGGACCGGCCGACGATGAATATCTGGGCCTTCGACATGACGATGATCGTTCTCGCCATGGTTGTGGGTGTCGTGATGCTTGCGGTCACCGTGGTTCTTCTCGTGGCGTGGTGGCGAGCGCGTGGTCGAGCCCGCCGTCAGTACTTCGATCGCGCTGCTGCCGAGCGGCAACGCATCGATCTCGAGCTGTCGCTCGCCGAGCAGACGGGTCGACTGCGCATTGTGCGCGAGCTTCACGAAGTGTCGGTGCACGCACTGTCGGTGATCATCAGCCAGGCTGACGGGGCTCGGTACGCGGGCACCCTCGACCCCTCTGCCGCTGTTCGAGCCACTGAGGTCATCGCTGAGTCGGCACGTGCGACCCTGAGTGATCTGCGACGTGTCATGGCCCTCGTGCGCGAGGGCGAGGCGAGCGCTGCACCGCACCCGCGGCTGGCGTCGACCCGCGAGTTGTTCGCCGTCATGCGCGACTCCGGGCTCGAGGTCGTGTTCGAAGAGTCGGGCACGCCGTTTGACCTCAAAAATGGTGCCGAACTCGCGGTCTACCGCATTCTTCAAGAAGCCCTCTCGAACACCCTGAGCTACGGCGGGCCCGGAACCGAAGCGCGTGTGAGCTTCACGTGGGGTGACGACGGCCTGCAGGTACGTGTCGATGACGACGGCATTCGGGCAGCTGCCCGGCGGGAAGGGCTCGACCCCAATGACCCCGGGGCCGTTGCGTACACGATCGACGACGACCTGGCTGCGCTCACCGTTGAGCCAACGGGCCGCGGCATCAGCGAGATGCGGTCTCGCGCCGAGGTCTACGGCGGAATCTTGACCGCATCGACAGTGCCAGGAGTGGGTTTCTCGCTGTCCGCGGTTTTCCCGGCCCTGCGATTCGACGGGGGAGACGCCGGGGCGAAACGGTTGGGATCGTGACGATCCAGGTGCTCATTGCCGACGACTCGCGTCATCAACGCTCCGGCTGGCGCATGGTGCTCGAGTCGCAGCCCGACATCACGATCGTGGGCGAAGCCGGAGATGGCGCTCGCGCACTCGCGATCGTCCGTCGCACGCCCACGGACGTCGTGCTCATGGACCTCCACATGCCGCGTGTCAATGGGCTCGTCGCCAGCGAGCGCATTACCCGCGACGCGACCGTTCTCGAACTGGGACCTGCCCCGCGTATCGTGCTCGCCACTGCTCTCGAACTCGACGACCACGTCGCCGATGCTGCACGAGCGGGCGTATTCGCCGTCGTTCACAAAGACCTCTACGCCGAGTCGCTTCTCGAGATCGTGCGCACGGCGGCGCTTGCAGTCGATGGCCGCAACGACTGAGGGTCGCGCGGCATGGCGCGCATCCATCGCGGTCGCCCTCGCCGTGTCTGCCTATGGCATTTCATTCGGGGCGCTCGCTGTCGCGTCGGGCCTCGACATTCTGCAGACCTGCGTTCTCAGCCTCATCATGTTCTCCGGCGGGTCGCAATTCGCCCTCATCGGAGTGCTCGCCACAGGGGGTACAGCTGCCGGGCCAGCGGCGATCGCCGGCGCGGCGCTGCTGGGGCTGCGCAACGGGCTCTACGCGATTCGTGTGTCGCCCATCATCGGCCCGGGGTGGGCGAAGCGCTTGCTGGCGGGGCACCTCACGATTGATGAGTCGACGGCCGTCGCGACGGCACAACCCACCCTGGAGAGTCAGCGCATCGGGTTCTGGGCCACCGGCGCGCTCATCTACGTGGGCTGGAATCTCACCACGCTGCTCGGGGCCATCATCGGTGACCAAATCGGCGACGTTCGCCAATGGGGGCTGGATGCGGCCGCCGCAGCGGCCTTCCTCGGCCTGCTGTGGCCCCGCCTCCGCGCTGTTCAGCCCATTGCCGTCGCGGTCGGAGCGGCCGTCGTCGCGGTGGTCCTGATTCCCGTTCTGCCGCAGGGCGTGCCCGTGCTCGCTGCCGCGCTTGTCGCGATCGTGGTCGGCGTGTTCGACCTGTTTGGCCCGCGTCGGCCCGCGATGCCCGATGAGGGGCGGTCAGCGTCATGACGGTCTGGCAGATCATTCTGGTGGCATCGATCGCTGTGCTCGCAATCAAACTGCTCGGCTACCTCGTGCCACCGAAGCTGCTTGAGGCGCCACGCGCGGCCCGCACGGCGGAGCTCACCACCGTTGCACTGCTGTCGGCGCTCATCGTGGTGCAGACGGCGGGAGTCGGTCAGGGCCTGATGATCGATGCGCGCTTGCCAGCCGTGGCCGTCGCGGCAGTGCTGTTCGCGCTCAAGGTGCCGTTCGTCGTGGTGATCGTGGCGGCGGCGGCGTGCGCCGCCCTCTTGCGCCTCGCCGGGTGGGCGTAGTACGGAGCGTTCAGCCTTCGAGGTCGTCGAGACCGGGCATCCAGCTCTGACCCGGGACGCCCCACGATCGCTTGCGGACTACCTTCGCGGCAGCTTTAGCGTGTGGGTGGGCAAGTCGATCCGTGTAGAGAATGCCATTCAAGTGATCAAACTCGTGCTGGAAAATGCGGGCGAGCCAACCGTGTGCGTCGATCTCGAAGGGTGTTCCGTCGAGATCGGTCGCCCGCAGGAGGGCGCGATCAGCTCGGCGAAGCGGGAATCGCTCGCCGGGAACCGAGAGGCACCCTTCAGACTCGTCGATCTCATCGGCCTCGCCGAGAGGCACGGGGCTGATGAGAAGGTCGGGGTTGACAGCGACACCGCGCCACTGAACATCGTCGTCATCGGTGAAGTGGTAAACGAAGATGCGTGCGTTGACGCCCACCTGCGGTGCCGCGAGACCGACTCCCGGTGCCGCAGTCATCGTCTCAAACATGTCGGCAACAAGTTCGCGAAGCGCGTCGGTGATCTCGCCAACTGCGGCGGCGGGCGTATGCAGCACGGGCTCGCCGGTGATCACAATCGGAAGCACGGCCATTCGAGAAGAATATCGACGATCTGGGCGATAGATTGACCGGGTGATCGACGACTTCAGCGCGGTAACCGACCAGATCACGTTGACGCCGTACCAGGCGATCGGAATTCCCATCGCCCTCCTGGGGGCCGTGTTTCTCGCCCTCGGAGCACAGTTTCAGCACCGGGGTGTCGCCAAGGTCGAGCTCTCGCACGGAGACGGCACGCGCGCCGGGTTGAGCGTTCGCCAATTGATGCATTTGCTCGCGCGGCCATCGTGGGTCGTGGGAACGCTCATGTTGGGTCTGGCGATTCTGCTGCAGCTCACGAGCCTCGTCTTTGCTCCGCTCATCGTCGTCCAGCCCCTGGGCGTCGTGGCCCTCGTGATCACGGCGATCGTGAACGCCCGGGTCACCGGAATCAAACTCGATCGAAAGGCAGTTCGCGCAATTGCGATGTGCGTGAGCGGCGTCGGCATCTTCGTCGCCATTGCGGCGGTCTACGCGGTCGAGCAAGAGATCACCGAGACGCAGTTGCTCATTGTGTTGGGTCTACTCGCCCTGATCACGTCGGGCTTTGGTCTCGCGTTCGCCTTCGCGAGGCGGTTCGTGGGCGCGATGTTCTACATCGTGGGCGCGGGTGTTCTCTTCGGGTTCGTCGCGACGCTCGCCAAGGTTGTGATCAACCGCGTCATCAACGGCAACTTCGAGTGGCTAACGGTCGTGGCCTTGGTAGCTCTTCTCGCATCGACACTCGTGGGTAGCTACTTCGTGCAGACCGCTTATTCGGTGGGGTCGCCCGATCTCGTGATTGCGGGGCTCACCGTGATCGACCCCCTCGTGGCGGTGCTCATCGGCGTCGTCGTGCTGGGCGAGGCCGCCTTTATCCCGCCGGCATTCGCGATCGTCGCACTTGTCGCGGGCGTTATTGCGATTTTGGGCGTGATCCGGTTGGCCGAGCATCACCCGCAGCGTCTCCGCTAAGCGGCGGGAACGCACCGAGCACGAGTGGCCTGCGGTAGCGTAGGGAGAAGGTATTCCTCGTGTCCCCGGCGCGTCGCGCCCACCATCGAGAAGCAAGGACCACCCCCATCGTGCCCGATGCCCCGCATCCTGCAACAGACGTGAACCGCCCATTGCGCGTTCTCATCGGTGGAGACACCTTCGCTCCCGACGTGAACGGAGCGGCGAAGTTCGCTGAGCGCTTGGCGGCTGGACTCGTCGAGCGCGGTCATGAGGTTCACGTGGTCGCGCCGAATGACGTCGGTGGCCCTAACCGGTCGGCGGTGGAAGAGCACGAGGGCCAGCCCATGAAGGTGCACCGTCTTCGCTCGTGGCGGTGGCGTCCACACCCGTGGCTGCGTTACGCCCTACCGTGGCGCATCGAACAGAATGCCGCGCGGATTCTCGACGAGGTCAAGCCCGACGTGGTGCACTTCCAGTCGCACATCGTCGTGGGTCGCGGACTCGCCCGTGAAGCTGCGAAGCGGGGTATTCGCATCGTCGGCACGAACCACTTCATGCCCGAAAACGCTTTGCAGTTCACACCGTTCATCGGTTCGCTTCGTGAGCCGGCGATTCGCATGTCATGGAAGGCGGCAGCGCGTACCTTCGGTCTGGCCGAGGCAGTGACAACGCCGACACGCAAGGCCGCCGACTACCTCGAGAAGTACACCGACCTGCGCAACGTGCATCCCATCAGTTGCGGGCTACACATCGACTACTACACCCCGAACATGCAGCCGCGTACCGAAAACGTGGTGCTCTTCATTGGTCGCGTCGAGGCCGAAAAACACATCGAGGAACTCCTTCGAGCGGCCGCTCGGCTCGATACGGCGCTCGACGTCAAGGTCGAGATCATTGGTGACGGGGAGCAGAAGCCCGCGCTCGAGAAGCTCGCGGCCCAATTGGGCATCGCGCACCGGGTGCACTTCGCGGGGCATGCGCCGGAGGACTACCTCAAGCAGCAACTCACGAGGGCATCCGTCTTCGCGATGCCCTCGAGAGCCGAATTGCAGTCGATCGCGACGATGGAGGCGATGGCATCGGGATTGCCGGTGATCGGTGCGAACGCGATGGCCCTTCCTCACCTGATTCACGATGGCGAGAACGGCTTCTTGTACGAGCCCGGCAACGTCGACCAGTTCGCCGAGCTGTTGACGCGCGTGTTCACCATGCCTCACGATGACCTGCTCGAACTCAAGCGAGAGAGTTTGCGGATCGTGGAGAGCCACGACATCAACCGCACGCTCGATACTTTCGAGGCACTTTACCGGGGTGAAGAAGTCATCGACCCCGTTGATGATGTCGCGCCCTAATCGGCGTGGGCTCAGTCGGTAGAGTGTCGGTGCGCCGCGTGACGGCGTGTGCGGGGCGGTAGCTCAGCTGGTCAGAGCAGTGGACTCATAATCCATCGGTCACGGGTTCAAGTCCCGTCCGCCCTACGATCAGCATCACAGTGTTGTGTGAAAGGAGCGCCATGTCGAACGCCACCCCCACCGTGCAATCGAGGCCGCGGATGATCCACTCAGCGAGTGCTGCCGCACATCTGGTGGTCGCGCTCGCGCTCGGGTCGCTCGCGATAGCAGGGGCATCGATTCTCTTGCCGATTGCGCTCTCGGCGCCTGCCGTGAACTCGATCGGCGTGTTCGCGCGGGTCGACTTCGCGGCGGCGGCAGCCATCGTGATGCTCATCGGCGCCGCGAGTCACGCGTGGAGTGCGCTCGAGTTCGCTCGATACCCCGACGGAAGCCGTGCGCGGCTGCTCGGGCTCATCGCATTCGCGCAAGCATCGGGCATTACTGCCTTCCTCATCGCGCAGCTCAACGGGATCGTCGAGGCGGGCACCCTCGTGCTCATCTACGCCGTGGCGGCAGGGGCTCCGGGCTTGCTGTGGCTGCAGGCTCGAGAGGTCGATGAGCACGCTCGCTCGCGCTGGCCCTACAGTTTCGCCGCGGGCCTTGCCGTTGTGCCGTGGGGCATCGTCGCCCTCTACCAGATCGTCGCGGTGGTCGCCGGGTCGCCTCCGCCTCCGCTTGTGCGGGTGATGACGATCGTCGTTCTGCTGGTCGCCGCGCTCGCGTGGTGGGTTGAGCGTCGGCTGCAACTCGGACTCATGGGCCAGCACCGGGCAGTTCTCGCTCATGCCGCGATCTCGCTCGCCAACGGGGTGGCTCTCTTGGTGCTCGCTGCGGGCCTCGCGCGACCGTCAGCGATTCTGTAGGGCCTCCGGCCCCACAAGCCGAGTACGGGGAATCACGGCGCGTGACGGCAGGTTGCACTGCCTGACCCCCGAGGATGGAACTCATGACCGACACCGCTGCCCCCGCGACTCCCATCGAGCGTTACGCGTTGTTTCGCGAGCGCCGAGCCCTCGCCGCTGTGCAGCCTCACGGGCCGCTCGCCCTGGTGAACACGCAATGGGTCGGCGACGAACAGACCATTTGGGGTGTGCCGGGGCGGTGGGCACCCGCACCCGAGGGGCAGAGCGGATTACTCGTCACGGCAACCGCGGTCGACGGAATCACGGTCGATGGTCACCTCGTTGACGGCACGGCTCTCGTGCGGGGAAAAGACGATGAGAACCCTTCTGAGATCGTCTTCAACGAACACACGACGGGTTTCGTCATCGCGGGAGACGATGGGGCCTATGCCCTCAGGGTGTGGGATGCCGAGAGCGACGGTATTGCCAACTTCGGCGGCATCGACGCTTTCGACTATGCGCCAGAGTGGGTCATTACGGGCACCTTTCGTGAGATCGAGGGTGGCACCGTCGTCGGTTTCGAGCATCTGAAAGATGACGGCAAGACACGCGGCGAAGTCGTTCCGGGCGAGATCCGCTTCACGCACGACGGCGTCGAGTATGACGTGGCCGCCTTCAAGTCGGGTCGCGCGCTGCAACTCGTCTTCGCCGACGCGACAAACGGCACCGACACCTACAGCGTGGGCCGGTTTCTCTTCATGGCGCCCAACCCCGATGGCACGATCACACTCGACTTCAACACCGCGATTTTGCCGCCGTGCGCCTTCAGCTACGCCTTCAATTGCCCCTTGCCCCCGAAGCAGAATCGATTCCCTTTCCGCGTCGAGGCGGGCGAGAAGAACGTGCTCGCCGCCGACGGCTCGTTGCTGCACTAGCTCCGTCACCGGTAGGCAGTAAACCTTAACGGTGCACATCTCCCTCGAACGCCGTGGCGATCACGTCGCGCTGATCGACGACGACGGGGGAGTCACGGTCGTACCCGCGGGCGAGCTCGCCGCGGCTGTTGCGAAGCGGGAGGCGGAGCATCCGCGGTGGGTCTGGACGGACACGAAGCAGTGGTACCCGGCTCTGCTGCGGTCGGGCGTTCGTGTCGAACGGTGTCATGACGTGCGACTCGTCGATGCGATTCTGGCGGGGGTCGAGGGTCGAGCGCCTCGACCTGACTGGGGCTCTGTCGTGCGCCCACACGACCCCAACGCCTTGTTCGAGGTCAATGCCGATACGGATGCCCACGCCTCGATCGACGTCGCCGCTGTCTTCGCCTCGCAGCGTGAGGCAATCGCGGCTCACGAGCAAGCGGCGCGCCTCAGCTTGCTCTGCGCGGCGGAGTCCGCCGGAGCCCTCGCCGCCGTCGAGATGCACCATTGCGGTTTGCCCTGGGACGCTGCCGCGCACGACGCCTTGTTGCGGCAGGCCCTGGGACCGCGTCCGGCTTCAGGGCGCCTTCCTGAGCGACTCGAGCGCCTCAGCGCCGAGGTCGCTGCCGCTCTTGGCCGCGAGTCCGTCGCGATCGATTCGCCCACGGAGCTCGTCAAAGCCCTTCGCGGCGCCGGCATCGAGGCGGCGTCAACGCGCGCACATGAGCTGAAGCGATTCGACCACCCGGCGATCGCTCCTCTGGTTCACTACAAGACACTGAGCAGGTTGTACACGGCAAACGGGTGGAACTGGCTCGATGAGTGGGTGCACGATGGTCGGTTTCGACCCACGTTCGTGCCGGGCGGGGTCGTCACTGGACGGTGGGCGTCCGACGGCGGGGGTGCCCTGCAACTGCCCAAAGACGTGCGACCGGCGGTGCGCGCCGATGACGGTTGGGCTCTCGTAGTCGCTGACGCGGCGCAGCTCGAGCCCCGCATCCTCGCCGCTATGTCTCACGATGCGGCGATGGCGCGCGCGGGGGCGGGTGCTGATCTCTACGACGGCATCGTGTCGACCGGCGCGGTGTCGACGCGCGAGCACGCCAAGGTGGGAATGCTCGGCGCCATGTACGGCGGCACAACGGGAGTGAGCGCGCAGGTCTTGCCGCGCTTGGCCCGGTCGTTTCCGGCCGCGATCGGATTCGTCGAAGCGGCAGCTCGCGCTGGAGAGCGTGGCGAGCGCGTTCGCACTCACTTGGGGCGCACATCGCCCGCGCCCGGAGCGTTGTGGAGCGAACGACAACTCGCGGGGGCGGCTGACGGTGCCCGCGAGCTCGAGGCCAGGGCGGCGCGCACGGAGGCTCGGTCGTGGGGGCGGTTCACGCGTAACTTCGTCGTGCAGGGGACGGCCGCCGAGTGGGCCTTGGCATGGATGGCCGGGGTGCGTCGGCGGCTCTTTCTCGACTCGACGAGGCGTCTCGAGCAGCAACCCCACCTCGTCTTCTTCGTGCACGATGAGCTCATC
>CAYWZI010000047.1:0-14585 GCA_964462815.1 uncultured Microbacteriaceae bacterium | reverse complement strand
GGCACCCGGGGCGCCATCAAGACCGTTCGTGCCGTTCACGCCATCAGCACCGGCAGGACCAGTGGCCCCAACAGGACCCTGAGGCCCAACCGGGCCAGCCGGGCCAGCGGGGCCAGCGGGGCCAGCGGGGCCAATAGCACCAGCTGTACCGGTCAAGCCGACAGGACCCTGAGGTCCTACCGGCCCAATAACACCGGGCACTCCCTGCGGACCCGCGGGTCCAGTCTCCCCGGGATCACCGACAGGGAGCGTCTCGAGCTGCCCATCCGTCTCAAGCAGCGGACCGAATGGGCCCGCCGGCGAGTCGATCACCGGTGGCCGCACGGGCCCGGATGTCGCGCTTGCGGGAACTAACCCCAATTGAGTCGAGAGAAGCACGCCCGCGGCCAGAGCCAATACCGAGCGCAAGACGCGCCCGCGAATCATCGCAGTATCTCCACCGTGCCACTTTCGACAAGCGAGAACGATGTGCCCTCGTTCGGCGAGAAGACCTCTACCTGAAAGTCAAGACCTTCGAAACCGAAGTACGTCGACAATGGAGCTTCAGGCGTCGTCACGATGAGCGCTCCACCCTCGGTCACGGAAGCGGTTGCACCTTCGCGCGCCCCGGCTTGCACCAAGTTGTCGTAACCATCGATGTTGGGGTAAGTGGCGACCGTCAGGAAGCTGTCGCTGGGATCGCCGAGTTCAGTACCCGCAGGCAAGTATCGGATGTAGAAGACTCCGGTCTCGGTGAGAGTCAGCTCGTACTGCACATCGTCTTGTGGGCCAGCCCAATAGACCGGCTCGTTCGTAACACCCAACGCGCGCAGCTCGGACTCTGTCACGAAACGAGGCCACGTTGTGTCGTCGGTGAGTTCTGCACTCGCATCGTTCGACTCTGAGGGGTTCAATGCCTGCCACAGAAACAGCGCCCCCAGGGAAACCACCGCAATGGCGAGGACAGCGACGAGCGCAACAAGCACCCGTGTGCGATTGCCCGACGACGCCATGATTCTCCCCACGAAAAGTAATGCCCAGTTGGACAAAGATCACCACAATCTATCGAAGTGAACCGGGCACAGCCCGCCCCAAAACAGGGGCCGGGTGTCGAGTCGTGGCCTGTGCAGTCAATCCGAGCGGCGAGAACCACCTCGCCGCCAACGGGGACCGCGCACCTCAAGTCGTTGCTCAGGTCGAGTTGTCTCCGCCGGTAGGCCGAGCATCACGTCTTGATAGTTGCCGCCCACGAAGCACGCCAACCTCAAAGGCAGTGACCACAATGAGCGTGACCGCCAAAAGCGGCAACACAAACCAGAGCATCACGTCGGTGAAACCGTCGAGCGCTGCGTGCTGCGTCGACGCGAGGATCAGATAGAGCGTGTAGGCCACGTAGAGAGCGACGAACAGTCCGCCTTCCCACCTCGCGATCACAAAGCCGGTGAACGCGATCGGCAGCAGCGCGATGGCCGCCGCGAGCATAAGCGGAAGGTCGAGGGCGATCGCTGCGGAGGGCACCGGGATTCCCTGCCCAAAAATGATGGCGGGCAAGCCGAGCACCATGCCGATGTTGAAGATGTTGCTGCCGACGATGTTGCCCACGGCCATGTCCCGCTCGCCCCGGCGCACCGCAATGATCGAGGTGGCGAGCTCGGGCAGAGACGTTCCGATGGCGACGACGGTCAAGCCGACAACGAGACTGCTCACGCCCAAACCCGTTGCGATGCTGACAGCCCCGTCAACGAGGAGCTGTGCGCCCAGCACGAGAAGCCCGATGCCCGCGACGAGCAGAATTACCGCGAGCCACAGAGGCACGGGCTTGCTGTTGAGCGGCAGTTGCTCGATGGGGCCCGCGGCAATGGACACTTCGCGGCGGCTCACCACGATGCTCATCACCGTGTGCCCGACGAGTCCGGCCAAAAGAAGAATGCCATCGAGAAGACCGATGCTCCCATCAAGGCTCACGACCACGAGTAGCACAGAGAGCCCGACCATCACCGGGATGTCGAACCGAACAAGCTGGCGCTTGATGATCAGCGGAAGCACGAGCGCCGAAAGACCCAGAATGAGCAGGATGTTGACGATGTTGCTGCCGACAACGTTGCCCAGGGCGAGGTCGGGCTCGCCGCGGAGAACGGCTCCGACCGTCACAGCGAGCTCGGGGGCCGATGTTGCTGCGGATACGACGACCAGCCCAACCACAAGCGGCGAGATGCCCGCTCGCACGGCCAAGGTCGACGCTCCGCGCACAAGCGCTTCCCCGCCCGCAACGAGCAATACGAGCCCGCCCACAACAAGGGCGATGTCGATAATCAGCACGGTGTCAGCCTATGGGCGCGAACTGATTCACAACCGAACACTCGCGCGGACAGCTCACGCGAGCGTCCGCACGAGCGTGAGGAGAAAAAGCCGAGCGGTGCGCCCGGAGTCTCGCTCGTAGGCTCGATAGTGCGGCCACTGCGACTCGAGGTGGCGCCAGACGCGATCGCGAGCATCCCCGTCAATGACGGATGCCCGCACCGCGTACCGCCGCCCCCGCACCGTGATCTCGGCCTCGGGGTCGGCGAGCAGGTTGTACGTCCAGGCCGGGTGCGTCGAGGCCGCCCAGTTGGTGCCCGCAACGATGGCTCGGCCGTGGCCGTCGGGTGTGTACATGAGCACGGAGTCGCGCGGCAGCCCGGTCTTGGCTCCGCGCGTGGTGAGAATAAGCGAGCGCACGAACAGGCTGCTGATTTGCACGCGGCCGCCCGTGACGTCGGCGAGCATCCGTTCAATGGGGGGCATAACGCGCGGTGCCACCCAGCGCCACACGCTCGTTCGGGTGATCGCCGAGACGACAACACGCACGCCGCGCACGATCGGGTCGACGGCGGGCAAGGGCCTCAGGTCGGTCATGCCGACGCTCCGATCTCCCGCACGAGGTGCAGGCGGAAGAGCCTGACCGTGCGCCCCGACTCGCGCTCGTAGGCGCGATACCCCGGCCACTGCGACTCGATGCGGTGCCAGGCGTGCTCGCGAGCATCCCCCTCGATGACGGATGCCCGCACCGCGTACCGCCGCCCCCGCACGGTGATCTCGGCCTCCGAGTGGGCGAGCAGGTTGTAGGTCCAGGCGGGGTGGTGTTCGCGCGCGAAGCTTGTCCCGGCGACGATCGCCCGACCGAAGCCGTCGGGGGTGTACATGAGCACGGAGTCGCGGTGCAGCCCGCTCTTCGCGCCCATGGTCGTGAGAATGAGCGAGGGCACGAGCAAGCCACTCAATTGCACGCTACGCCCCGTGAGTGCGGCGATCGCGTTCTCGATCGGGGGCATGACGCGCGGAGCCGCCCACCGGAAGGCGCGCGTGCGCGTGAGGGGCGCGAGAATCGCCCGCACGGCACGCACCACCGGGTCGGCGCGGCGCGGGGCGCTCATCGGGTGGCCTCGACGGCGGTGGGAAGGTTCTCGGCGATCCAGTCGTTCCACACGCCAACCGTGCGCCAGCCGGCGCGCACGCGCTCGACGAACTCGGGGCCGTGCATCCACGCGGCGGGGTCGTGATGTGCACTGATGGCGAGATTCTTGAGGCGCAGCAGGGCGATCTTGGGGTGATCGATGCTGAACCCGCGCGGCGCCGTGGCGAGCGCGTTGACGGTCATGATCGTGAAGCCGTGCTCGCCTACCTCGTCGAGGGTCGCCTCCAGGTCGCCGACGAGACGGTTGTCGTCGACGATTTCGCGAAAGCGAGCCAGCTGCTCGCGCGCGGGTTGATAGAGCCCGCCCGCGATCATGACCCCCTTCTGTGACAGCTGCAGGTAGTAGGCCGTCGACGAGTCGTTGGCGCTCACGAGCCCGAGGTGATTTTTGTAGGGCCGCTTGTCGGCGCTGAACCGGACGTCGTTGTACGGCCGAAAGATTTTGAGAGGCCCGAACTCGCCGCCCAGCTCGTCAATGAGGCGCACGATCGGCGCCTTCACGCGCGACTCGTAGCGCTGCTTGTTGGCGAGCCACCACTCTTTGGACTGATTCTGCTCGAGCTCGGCGTAGAACGCGAAGGCGTCGGGGTCGATGCCACCCAATTCGTCGGTCACGGATGCTCACTCTCTGCTCGCGCTGCCGCCAGGCTACCCAGCGCGAGGTCGAGGCGCTCGGCGAGGTACGCCTCGAGAGGGCGCAGCGCCTCGTCGGGGGCGGTCGGCATCCACCGAACGAGCACGCCATCGCCGCTCAGCACCAGTGGACCCCGCTCGGCGGCCATCGCGGCCGCATCGTCGAGCGGCAATAGCCGGGAGTCGATCACTACCGTGCTGCCCTCGGGCAGACGTGCGTCGAGCAACCGTTGGCGCAGCTCACGCCGAGCCCGCGCGCTCTCGGCTTGGTGCCCGGGCAGAACCTGCCGACTCGCGCGCACGACGCGCCCCGGTGCGAAGACCTCCGCGCTAGGGGTAACGAGCAGCGCGCCGAGGAGGAATCCGACGCCGGTGCGCCGAAACGACTCGCGGCGCGGAATCACTCCGAGTGCGCGGTGCGCCGGCACCGTGCTGGCGAGTTGCTCAGGGGTTGCGCCCGCCGTTGCGAGATGCTCGGCGGCCGCCGCGAGCGCGGCGCGAGCGTTGGCGAGCGCGCGGTGAGCATCCATGCTCCTATCGTGCCCTGCGCGCCTGAGGGTGAGAAGGGTAGCGTTCGAGTCGAGGAGGCCCCCGCCATGGACAGACTTGCCGATCGCTCGCTCGGAGCAAACCTTTTCGCCCCGGATGCCGCCGCGAGCGAGTTGCCGACCCGCGCCGGAACCGTGATCGTCGGCGGGGGCATCGTCGGCGCGAGCATCGCGCTGCACCTCGCCGAAGTCGGGGTCGACGATGTGCTGCTGCTCGAGCGCTCGGTGCTCACGAGTGGCACGACCTGGCACGCCGCCGGGCTCGTCGCGGGCGCCCGCGGGTCGACCGCCATGACGCACCTTTCGTCGTATGGACTGGCGTTCTACGCCAAGCTCGAGCAGCGATCAGGGCTCGACGTGTCATTCGAGCGCTGCGGTTCGCTCAGCCTCGCCCGCACGCCGGGGCGCGTTGATGAGTTGCTCTACGCGCGCGATGTCGCGGCGCAGAACGGCATCGATGCGCGCCCGGTCACCGCGACCGACGTGGCCGAGCTCTGGCCGATCGCGTCGACCGAGGGCGTGCTTGCCGGCTTGCACTTCCCGAACGACGGGCACGTGAACCCCGGCTACGCGGCGGCCGCCATGGCGAAGCTCGCGCACGAGGCCGGCGTGAGCATCCGCGAAGGCGTCACGGTCACGGCGATTCTCCACGAGCACGGGCGCGCCACGGGCGTTGAGACTGAGCGTGGCACCGTGCTCGCCGATCGGGTCGTCATCGCAGGCGGGCTCTGGAGCCGAGACCTCGCCGCGACCGCGGGCGTGCACCTTTCGCTGTACGCAGCCGAACACGTGCACGTGCGCTCGAACCCGATCGACGGCGCGACGCCGCGCCTGCCGGTGCTACGCGATGTCGACAACAGCTACTACATCCGGCACGAGGCGGGGCGACTGTTGGTCGGTGCGTTCGAGCCCAACGGCATCCCCCGCGCGGTAAGCGAGATCACGACGGAGGGTTTCGCGACGTTCGCCAACGACGACGATCATTTCGCCCCCGTTCGCACAGCCGCCGAGCGCACGGTGCCCGCGCTCGGGCCCGCTGGCTACGACCGCTTCATCACGGCGCCCGAGAGCTTCACGCCCGACACCGCGTTCTTGCTCGGCGAGACGGCCGAGGTCGAGCAGCTGTTCGTCGCGGCAGGGCTCAACTCGCAAGGCATCATCTATGCCCCCGGCATCGGCCGCGAGCTCGCGCGCTGGATCGTTGCGGGCACCCCGCAGTTCGACTCGGCCTCGGTCGACGTGCAGCGCTTCTCGCGCCACCAGAGCAACAAGCGCTACCTGCACGCGCGCACGGTCGAGAGCCTCGGACGGCTCTATGCGATGCACTGGCCCCACTTGCAGTCCGAGACCGCGCGCAACGTTCGCCGCACTCCCCTGCACTCCCGGCTCGCCGAACTCGGCGCGCGCTTCGGCGAGCTCAACGGCGGCGAGCGCGCCAACTGGTACGGCGGGCCGACCGCGGCCGAGGGCTACAGCTACGGGAAGCCAGGCTGGTTCGACCAGGTCGCGGCCGAGCATCGGGCCGCACGCGAAGGCGTTGCCCTCTTCGATCTCAGTTGGTTCGCCAAGTTCGAAATCGTGGGGGTGGATGCTCTCGCCGTCGTGCAGCACGCCACCACGAACGACGTTGACGTCGCCGTGGGGCAGGCCGTCTACACGCTGTTTCTCAACCGCAACGGCGGCATTGAGCTTGACGGAACCGTCACGCGCCTCGCCCCCGATCGCTTCCTGATCGTGACGCCCTCGACGAGCCACCAGAAGTCGCTCTGGCTTCTGCGCCGGGCCGCGCGCGGTCACTCGGCGGCCGTTGTCGACGTGACGGCGGGGCTCGCGACGATCGGCGTCATGGGTCCGCTCAGCCGCGAGTTGCTCTCGCGCGTATCGCCCGCCGACTGGAGCGATGCCGCACAGCCCTACACGACCGGCCGCGAGGTCGAGGTAGCCGACGGCTTCGCTTACAGCCTGCGCATCAGCTTCGTCGGCGAACTGGGTTATGAGCTCTACCCTTCGGCTGATCTCGCGCTCAACGTGCTCGACGCGCTGTGGGCGGCGGGGCACGACCTCGGCGTGCGCATGGCCGGCTATCACGCGCTCGACTCGCTGCGCAGCGAGAAGGGCTACCGGCACCTCGGCCACGACATCGGCGCGACCGATGACCCCTATGCGGCTGGCCTCGGCTTCACCGTCGCCCTCGACAAGCCCGGCGGCTTCACGGGGCGCGACGCCGTCGCCGCACTCGACCCGGCGGCGCCGAAGCACCGCACGGTCTACGTCACGCTCGATGACCCCGAGCCCGTGTTCGTGCACGACGAGACCGTCTTCGCCGACGGCGTCGCGGTGGGGCGGATGACGAGCGGTGCCTACGGCCACACGCTCGGCCGTGCCGTGGGCCTTGCGGCTATCGACCCGACGGCCTCGCTCGACGCGACTTTCACCGTCGAGTGCAAGGGAGTTCGCGTGCCTGCGACGGTCTCGCGGCGCCCGTTCTACGACCCGCGCGGCGAGCGACTGCGCGGCTGACTAGCTCGCGCCTGCTCAGTCGATGCCCGCAAGCCGCTCGAGAGCGGCCTGCAGAATGACCTGCGCGGGGTGGGCAATCAGATGGTGATTGAGATAGACGCCTTCGAGCCACGCGGTAACCTCGGATGCGGGCATCCCGACCGCCGTCCAGTCGATGCCCGGCTCGGCGGCTGCGCGCGGTGCGTCGGTGCGCGCATCAAGCCACGCTGTCGCGATGCGGATGCTCGGCTCGTCGCCGTGCGGATCCCACAGCAATTCGATCGGGTGGTGATCCCCGTCGATGTGCTCGTGCTCGACACTTCCGCTGCCGAGCCACGGCAGGAGCATGAGCTCGCCCTCGAGCTCGACTTCGATGATCTCGAGCGAAACGGGGCCGGTCTCGCGCGCGAAGACGCGAAGCCCAGCCGCGTGCCACTCGGCCGCCTCCTCGGCGTCGGCCAGAAGATCGGGCACGACGGGCAACGCTCGGGCCGCGTACTGCCGTGCCCAGTCGAGGAGGGCCGCGGTCGGCTCACGCTTCCACGGGCTGCCGTCGACGTCGTGGCCGTGGGCCGTGTGGAAGTGGTGCTCGATGCCCTCATCGCTCACGTCGAGGTGCAACTGGCCGGTCGGAAAGTGCACAAAGAGGCTGACGATGCCGGTCTCCTCGTCGACCTCGGCGTCGAGCTCGGGGCGCCCGAGACCGCGCGGAAGCGGGGGTAGCGTGCCGACTCCATCGCCCAGATCGAGCACAGCGCGGAAGGTCTGGGTGGGCAGCCGGAGCGTGGGGTCGGTCACCGCATCACCCTACGCGCTGAGCCGAGTGGCTTCAGTCGAGCGGTGCTCAGCCGATGAGCCCAACAACGAGGCCCGCCAACGTGAGACCCACGATGTCGCCGCCGACCTCGATCGCCCACACCTTGAAGCCGTCGCCGCCGAAGAGCCGGTGCGACAGCGAGCTGGCGGCGGCGAACCCGATGCCGACGAGGAGTCCGGCGAGCGCGCCGCCGAGCGGCCCGACCGGGCCCTGGGCTTCTGACACGAACCACAGCACACTCGCGAGCGCGATGACTTGCACGAGGGCGCCAACCGCCGTCAGGCCGAAGAGTAGCGCCGGGCCATGGAGGCCGGGCGGGTTGGCTGGGTCATGGCCTTTGGCGCGCATCCATGCCGGGTAGAAGGTCTTGGGGCCGAACCAGATGGCGCCCGAGATGAAATAGACCACGAAGCCTGCGAGCACGCCGAGCCAGTTCAGTTCGAGAAGAAACATGCGCGCGAGGTTACTCCCGTGTGTCGGCGCGCGTCTACCGCCGCACGGGCACCAAACGCCGCGATCTGAGTTCGATTCGCACCGGGGCACCTAGGCTTGATGCATGTTTTTTCGACGCCTCATCGCCCGCACGTTCTGGGCCTTCAGTTCGTGGCGAATGGTGTCAGAGCCGGCACCCCAGCGACCGACCGTGTTGATCGGTGCGCCGCCCACCTCCAATTGGGATTTCGTCTTCATGCTCGCCATCGCCTGGCGCCTCGACATGCACTTTCGCTGGCTCGGCAAGAAGAGTCTCTTCAAGGGGTGGAAGGGGCCGATCATGCGCGGCCTCGGCGGCATCGCCGTTGATCGGGAAGCTCCCAGCGCCGTAGTCAGCGAGGTGCTCGCCCGCATCGAGTCGGGCGACGTGTTCGGCCTCGTCGTCACCCCCGACGGCACCCGCAAGGGCCACACCCACTGGAAGTCAGGCTTCTACCGCATCGCGCGGGAAGCGGGGTTGCCCGTGACGCTCGGCTATGTCGACCTCACGACGAAGACCACCGGACTCGGCCCCACGATCGAGCTCACGGGCGACGTCTCCGCCGACATGGACGTCATCCGCGCCTTCTACGCAGACAAGACGGGCGTGAAGCCGGAGCACCGCGTCGAGCCGCGACTGCGCGAAGAGCTCGCGGGCTAGAGCGACTCCGCGCATGGGCTTTCTCCTCGAGATCGTCTTTGGGGCACTGTTTGGCTTCTTCGCTGACCTGTTCTGGTGGCTGGTGCCCGACGAGATCGAGCGCCGAAACGATCGCAAACGGTTTCTCGACGGTGAGGTGCGCTGCGCCATCCGCGCCGCGAAGGGTCGGGTGCTCAACATTGGAACCGAGTGGAGCGTCGGCGTTGCCGAGATTTCGCCCGGGATGCTCAACTTCACCCCAGCGATCGGCATCGTCGGCACGCGCGAGGTGCGCGTGGTGAGCATCCGGGACCGGGACAATTCCGTCGGGCCAAGCAAACATGAGTATCCGGTCGGAGAGTGGCTCGACTTCATCGTCACTACTGCGGCTGGCGACCTTGTCGTGCGGTTCCCCCTCGAGGTGGGCGACGCGGCGGCCGAAGTACTGAGCCCGCCGGAGCACCAGAGCAATCAGTAGCTCGGCCGACCTTTAGTCGGGTCGTTAGGAGCTGGGGTGCTCCCCCGACTCCGTGTGTGCGAGGCCGAGCCGGCTCGCTTCTCGCTGAAGGCGCTTGTCGCGCGTCCACAGCGTCGCCCCCGGAGCGAGCCGCACCGAAGCGAGCAGGTGAGCATCGACCAGGCTCAGGCCCTGCCCATAGAGCGCGTTGGCCTCGACGAAGTGCGCAACCTCGTCATGGCTGGCGACCGGTGCCGCGTGAAGGCTTGTGAGCAACTCGAGAACAGTCGTGCGATTCTTCAGGGTTCCGAGCGAGAGTTCGCCAATGACCATTGGATGCTGAATGACGAGTGATGCGCCGAGCAGCTCACCCAGCGCAGGGTTGGTTTGGTGAAGGTGATCGATCCAGATCGAGGTGTCGACGAGGATCACGACTCAGGCGACGTCGCGGTGCCGGGGGGCCGAGCTCGCGTCGGGGTCGGTGCCGCCCAGCAGAACGAGGCGGCGCGCGCTTTCGCGCTCGATCAGGGCCTGAAGCCCCTCGCGCAGCAGCGCGGTACGCTCCGTCGTTCCGCTGAGTCCAGCCGCCTTCGCAAGCAGCTCATCATCGAGGTTCACGGTTGTTCGCATGCATCAATTCTATCATCAGATGATGCCGCATAACATGCCGATCGACGCCGGCGATGAGTTCGTCTGACGAACGCGACAGCACCTGCACGATCGAGCCAAGCTCTTGTAGCCGTCGTTCATTAAGGGCGGTGCCTTCGAGCACATAGCGGCGAAGAACGTCATTCGCCCACCGGCGAAAGTGCACGCCTTCGGCTGACTTGACTCGATACCCGACCGACAAAATCAAGTCGATGTTGTAGTGCTCGACTTGGCGCTCAACCAGCCGATCGCCCTCCCGCTGAACTGTCGCAAATTTTGCGACAGTTGCGATTCCGTCAAGCTCCTCACGCTGAGCGTTCAGCAGGTGCTTGCCGATCGTCTTGACGTCTCGACCAAAAAGCAAAGCGAGCTGTCCGCGCGAGAGCCACACTGCCTCGCCGTCCGTCTTGACGGCAAGCTCGAAGCCTCCCGACGCGGATCGATACAACTCGACACCCGGAGTTTCAGACATGGACCACCATCCAGATCAAGAGACCATCCCCGGCAGAAAGGCTGCGCCCTCGCGCGTGGCCCACGCTACCCCGCGCCACCGACATCCGAACTCTCCCTCAAGCGCGCGTTCCTCGGCGAACCACAATTCGCAATCGGTTCACTCGTCGTTCGTCGCGGATGCTCGAGCACAGTGATGTAGTCGAATCATGGACATCGTCAAGATTGAGAAGAAGCAGACCCTGAGCCGGGAAGAGGCCGCTCACCAGCTCCGCGCGATCGCGGACGAGCTGGCGTCAGGCAACGGCATCCTCATGGAGCGCGACGGCCTGCGGGTCACCGTGAACCTCCCCGACGAGGTCACCATGGAGGTCGAGGTCGAGATCGAGCACGACGAGCGCGAGTTCGAAATCACGCTCTCCTGGTAGTTCCGATGTGTGACGCGTTCGACGCGGCGCCATCGAACGCTCTCGACACCAGCGTCACGACGGCCAGACCAGCAGCACCTGCTCGGCATCGAACTCGACAAATCGCTCACGCTCAACGAACCCCAGGTGAGCGAGGAGCGAGAGCGACCGTTCGTTGGCGGACTGCGTCACCGCGATGATCGGGGCGCCGTGGGTGACCTCCGCGCTGGCCCACGCAAGAACGGGGCGGCACGCCTCGCGTGCGTAGCCACGCCCCCACACGTCCGGCACGAACTCGTACGACAGCTCGATCTCGCCCGTGCGATACGGGCCAATGTGCACGAGGCCGACAAGTTCGCCGGTCTCGGTCACCTCGACCGTGAAAGCTCCCCGCCATGGCGTCTCGACAACACGCTTCGGGATGTCCGCCGCAGCCACCGGCCCGCCCAAGTACGCCCGCACCTCCGGGTCGGAGTACAGCCGCTCGAAGAGTTCCGCATCAGAGCCGCGGGCATCCCGAACCATCAGCCGCTCGGTGACGATCGGTTCAATCGGCCACTTCATGAACACCAACCTTCACACGACGAAGCACAATGTCGACATTGCGTCGGAACGGGATACGACGTGGCACACCGCATCACCCGTGCCAGGCGTAGTACCACGCCTGACTCAACGCACCGCGACGAACCCACCACCGCATCCATGGGAACTCCGTGCGAATCCATCGGGATGCCACGCGTTGTTGCTCGCGAGTCCACGAGCCAATGTGATCCGGATCCTCTCGGGCTTCGTATTCGACCAAGACGTACTCTTCGATTCGAGCTCGAGCCGATGACACCGTTTCAGCCAGCGCGCGCCGATAACCGAGATCGCGATTCGCGAGTTTACTGTCAGCAAGCGTTTCTACCGGCTGCCTCCACGTCTTTCCGAAAGCGATCGCAGCAGAGTAAAGCCGATTCAGGTCTCGCTCGCGCTCAGTCCTCGCCATGCCACATTTTTGCACCTGGGGAGTTCACGGCGGAGGCCGACGCAAACGCCTCAGCGAGGCACTTATTCAGTCACGCGACCTGGAGGGGCGTGATCGCGGCGATCTGGTCTGCTGCTCGATCTTGCGCGTGATCGAGCTCGTAGTGCGTCTGCAGATTCAGCCAGAACTCGGCCGAGGTTCCGAAGTATTTCGACAGCCGAAGCGCGGTGTCTGCACTGATGCCGCGCGTCCCGTGCACGATCTCGTTGATGCGACGCGGAGGCACACCGATCGCGACAGCGAGGCGGTTCTGAGTGATGCCGAACCCCTTGATGAAGTCCTCCATGAGAACCTCACCCGGATGAATCGGGGGAATCTTGTCAGTGATAGTCAACGATCTCCACCTCCTCTGGCCCAGCGTCGGTCCACACAAAGCAGATCCGCCACTGGTCGTTGATTCTGATGCTGTGTTGCCCGCCTCGATCGCCTTTCAGCGCCTCAAGTCTGTTGCCGGGCGGGATTCGCAAGTCGTCCAGAACGGTCGCGGCTCCCACTTGGCGAAGCTTTCGCAGCGCCACCGAATGGATCCGCGGATCGATCGACGGCACCCGTTCACGACGCCACAGTCGCTCAGTGTCTTTGCTTCCGAACGACCGGATCACGCGATCAGTGTATAACGCGTCGCGTCAATAACGCTAGCCGTTATATTGCAATCCAACGTGTTCAGCGACACATGAGGAGTCGCCACAAGCGAGCGGGCGTCGCCTCGCGAGGCCGTCACAACGCGGCGTTCTGAGAGCTTTGCTCGTCAAAGGAGTACAGGCACCAGAGATAGTCGGCTGAGCTCTCGGTTGGGTGAGGTGCACGGTCGCGGAATTCGGGTCGGCCAGTGTGCGGCAGCACAGCGACAACGTCAGCCGGCTTCACGTCACTGGGCCAGTTCGGGAAGTCCACTGCGTTGCCGGTGACAAACGGCAAACGTCGTCCATCCCGGAGTACGACCGTGAACATGACGTAGCCCATGCCTGACTCCCCTTCCGCATACAGCTCGTTGGCGAACTGGGCGGGGAGACGCAGCGGGCTGTCTTCAAGGTGCTCAATCGTGGTGATATCGAGCATCGAACGGCTGGGATCGTGGCCCCAGTTCCTGAGGAACGACGTCGCCTCGACGACGTACACGCGAGGGAGAACGTCGCCATTGCGGAGTTGAACCTGGCACGGCGCGATGACGAAGTCACCGTCATGACTCTTCGGCACCGACGCGAGCGAGTCCGTAACTCGCGACGGGAGGGCTGGAGCGTCCACGCTGCTTACACGTTGAAGCGGAACTCGACCACGTCGCCGTCTTGCATGACGTAGTCCTTGCCCTCGATGCGGGCCTTTCCCTTCGCGCGGGCCTCGGCGACCGAGCCGCACGCGACGAGGTCGTCGAAGCCGATGACCTCGGCCTTGATGAAGCCGCGCTCGAAGTCGGTGTGGATGACTCCGGCGGCCTGCGGGGCCTTCCAGCCCTTGCCGATGGTCCACGCGCGTGACTCTTTTGGACCGGCGGTGAGGTAGGTCTGCAGGCCGAGGGTGTCGAAGCCGATGCGAGCCAACTGCGCGAGTCCGCTCTCGCTCTGACCGGTCGAGGCGAGGAGTTCGGCAGCGTCGGCGGCATCCATGCCGATCAGTTCGCTCTCGATCTTGGCGTCGAGGAAGACGGCCTTCGCGGGGGCGACGAGTGCGGCCAGCTCGGCCATGCGAGCTGCGTCGCCGAGAACTCCCTCGTCGACGTTGAACACATAGATGAAGGGCTTCGCGCTCAGGAGGCCGAGCTCGCGGATCGGCGCGGGGTCAAAACCGGCGGAGGAGAGGGTGGTGCCGGCGGAGAGCAGGGCGTGAGCATCCTGCGCCGCCTGCAGCACGGAGGGGTCGGCCTTTTTGCCCTTGACCTCTTTTTCGTAGCGCGGGATCGCCTTCTCGAGCGTCTGCAGGTCGGCGAGCATGAGCTCGGTGTTGATGGTCTCCATGTCGCTGGCCGGGTCGACGGCTCCGGCGACGTGCACGACATCGCTGTCGGTGAAGGCGCGCACGACCTGGGCGATCGCATCGGATTCGCGGATGTTCGCCAAGAACTGATTGCCCAGGCCCTCACCCTCGCTCGCCCCCTTGACGATGCCCGCGATGTCGACGAACGAGACCGCGGCGGGGAGGATGCGCTCGCTGCCGAAGATCTCGGCGAGCACCGTGAGGCGCTCGTCGGGCAGCTCGACGACTCCGACGTTGGGCTCGATCGTGGCGAACGGGTAGTTCGCCGCGAGCACGTCGTTTTCGGTGAGCGCGTTGAAGAGGGTGGACTTGCCGACGTTGGGCAGGCCGACGATGCCGATAGTGAGAGCCACGAGCATCTAGTCTAGGCGCGCCGCAAAGGTATGATCTAAAGCATGCCCCACGGCTTTGAGCGCATCGTTGCGCACCCCGAGCGTCTTGCCCACTCCGCCGAGCTGCCCGGCGACACGATCGTCGCGCGCCTCCGGCTCGACGGCTGGCACGACGTGACCGTGCGCGTGCTGCATCCGTTCACGTGGGATGCGAAGTTTCGCGGCTTCCGCATCGACGAGCTCGCCATCAGC
>CAYWZI010000046.1:8384-14658 GCA_964462815.1 uncultured Microbacteriaceae bacterium | reverse complement strand
GTACTGGGCACGAAGTCGCTGCTTCTCGCGAAGACGAACGGCGTAGTCGCTGTCGGCCTTGCGCTTGGTGCGGCCGTGCTCACCGGGAGCGTACGGGCGCTTCTCGAGGTACTTGGCTGCCTTCGGGGTGAGGGCGATACCGAGAGCACGCGAGAGACGGGTCTTGCTACGAGTACGTGACTTAGTAGACACGGTTTCCTTCCATGGGCGTGGCCGAGAATCTCCGCGGCTCACGGGCGTACACCGCTCCGTCCGGTCCGAACGCACGCCGAGGCGATCCGGTGGAAGCTACGAGGGAGAGTGTGCCCATATCTGACGGGCCACGAAAGCTTACCAGAGACCCGATCGCCGACGGTCGCGCGTAGAACCGCGCGAATTCGCCGCTCAGTCCGACTGAGCGGTGCCCCGGATGATCGCCCGCAGTTTCTGCAAACGGGCAGCAACCTCGCGCTCATGCCCGCGCTCGCTCGGTCGGTAGTACTCGGTGCCCACGAGTTCGTCGGGCAAGTACTGCTGCTCGGCGACGCCGACGGGCTCATCGTGCGGGTACACGTAGCCCTTTCCGTGACCGAGTCTCTTCGCCCCCGGATAGTGGGCATCGCGCAACGGCTTGGGCACTCGCCCGATGCGACCCGAGCGCACGTCGGCGATCGCGTGATCGATTCCAAGGTAGGCGGCGTTCGACTTCGGAGCCGTGGCGAGGTAGACCACGGCTTCGGCGAGCGGAATTCGGCCCTCCGGCATTCCGATCAGCTGCACGGCCTGCGCCGCTGCGACGGCAATCGGCAGCGCTTGAGGGTCGGCGATTCCAATGTCTTCCGCGGCCGAGATGATGACACGCCGCGCGATGAATCGTGGGTCTTCGCCCGCCTCAATCATGCGGGCCAGGTAGTGCAGGGCTGCGTCGGGGTCACTGCCACGAATCGACTTGATGAACGCACTGATCACGTCATAGTGCTCGTCGCCCTGCTTGTCATAGCGTAGCAGAGCCCGATCGACGGCCGAAGAGACAATCTCAGCGGAGATCATCACCGGGCTGGAATCGGCTCCGACCGCTGCTAGCCGCAAGGCCGTGGCCGACTGCGCGGCGGCCTCGAGCGCGGTGAGCGCTCGGCGAGCATCCCCTGAAGCAAGACGCACGATTGCAGCGCGAGCGCTCGGCTCCAGTTCGACCGCTCCCCCGAGACCACGCGGGTCAACGACCGCCCGATCGATGAGCACTCCGAGGTCGTCGTCGCTGAGTGTCTCGAGGGTCAACAACAAGCTGCGGCTCAGCAGTGGCGCGATGACCGAGAACGATGGGTTCTCGGTCGTGGCCGCGATCAAGATGACCCACCCGTTCTCGACCCCCGGCAAGAGAGCGTCTTGCTGGGCCTTCGTGAATCGGTGGATCTCGTCGAGGAAGAGCACCGTCGACGTGCCGTAGAGGTCACGATCGGCCAAGGCTCGCTCCATGACCTCGCGCACGTCTCGCACCCCCGCCGTCACGGCGGAGAGTTCGACAAAGCGCCGCCCGCTCGAGCGAGCAATGGCTTGAGCGAGAGTTGTCTTGCCGGTTCCCGGCGGGCCCCACAGAATGACCGATACGGCGCTCGGGGCACGTTCATCGTCCGCGTTCGCAAGACTCACGAGGGGGCTACCGGCGGCGAGGAGATGACGTTGTCCGGCGACCTCATCAAGCCGCGAAGGCCTCATTCGCACGGCAAGCGGAACCGCGGCGGAGCCTAGGCCCGGCTGTGCATCCATATGTTCAGGCTACTGGCCGCGTCTGCCGCGACCACACCGCGAACGCACCGCCCCCGGCCGCTCGGATAGAGTTCACTGCGGCGCACGGCTCCCGCGACCGCGGCCGGCGTCGAACGGAGGAGTAGTGGCACCCGCATCGCCCAAAGATCGTGAGGCACAGGACCGCCTGCGCCGGTACCAAGCGCGCCAGACGGTCCATGAGACGAAGACGCGTCGGCGCCGCCGCGACAATCTCGTTGCCGTATTGGCCCTCGTCGTTGTGGGCGCGCTCGCGGCGACCGCGCAAATCGTCTACTTCACCATTGGTCCGGGCATGCCCGAGCCCATCGCCTCCGCGAGCCCCGAGCCAACCCCCGACGTCGCTGCGGCGCCGGACCCAGCGGTGAGCGAGTTCCGCACCTGGTCGGGCACCATGACTCTCAACGACACGATCGCACTCGACTATGAGCTCGACGGTCTCGCAGCGCCTCAAGCCGTAGCTTCATTCGTGACGCTCGTGCAGAGTGGCTTCTACGACAACCTGAGTTGTCACCGTCTGACAACACAGGGCATTTTCGTACTGCAGTGCGGCGACCCCAATGGGGACGGCACCGGCGGGCCAGACTGGCGCTTCGGACCCATTGAGAATGCGCCGCTCGACAATGTGTACTCCACGGGCGTCATTGCCATGGCGCGGCAAGGGGGTGATGGCGCGAGCATGGGAAGTCAGTTCTTTATCGTGTACGACGAGTCGGCCATTCCCTCGGACGCTGCAGGCGGCTACACCATCATGGGTCGCGTCACGAGCGGACTCGACACGTTACTCGCGGACGTCATTTCGGCCGGTGCCGAGAACGGTGATCCTGACGGCCCGCCTGCTGTGCCGACCACGATCACGGGCATCACGATCCAATAGCGATCCGTCCGGCGCCCGACGGGTACCGGCCCCCGTGGCCATGCGTGCAGTACGCTGAAAAATCGCCCGAGCGCTTTGCGTGCGGTCGCACTGGAGAGGGAAAGACAGACGTGTCAGCGAACGAGAGCACCCCGTGGGGCCGCGTCGACGAGACGGGCACCGTGTACGTGACCGACCGCGGCAGCGAGCGAGTCGTCGGTCAGTACCCCGATGGCACCGCCGAAGAAGCCCTTGCCTACTTCACACGCAAGTTCACGGAACTCGAGGGCCAAGTTCGCCTGCTCGAGCAGCGCGCGAAGGCGGGTGCTCCCGCTCAGGACATCGTCAAGACCGTCACGGCGCTCACGTCGGCTCTGGAAGAGCCGCCAGCAGTCGGCGATATCGAGTCGCTTCGCACTCGCGTGGGCGCTCTGACCCAAACGGTCGAGAAGCTCACCGAAGAACAGAAGGCCGAAGCCGCCGCGGCCGTTGAGGCAGCTGTGGTTGAGCGTACGGCCATTGTCGAGGCCGCAGAGGCGCTCGCGGCAAAAGACCCTCAGTCGGTGCAGTGGAAGCAACTGTCTGCCTCGCTCGATGACCTGTTCGCACGGTGGAAAGACCACCAGCAGAACGGCCCGCGGCTGCCCAAGAAGAGCGGCGATGAGCTGTGGAAGCGCTTCAGGGCCGCCCGAACCACGGTTGAGACGAACCGCCGCGCATTCTTTGCCGGTCTGGATTCTGAACACAAGCAGGCCCGCAACCGCAAGCAAGAGCTCGTCGATCGCGCCGTAGCGCTGGCCCCACAAGGAACAGCGGCCATTCCCGCGTACCGCCGGCTGCTGGATGAGTGGAAGCTCGCGGGCCGGGCTGGCAAGAAGATCGATGACACGCTGTGGGACCAGTTCAAGGCCGCTGGAGATGTTCTTTACGCCGCAAAGGCCGAAGTCGACGCGCGCGAGAACGAAGAGTTTGCGGGCAACCTCTCGGCGAAACTCGCACTTCTTGACGAAGCCGCTCCCCTCTTGACGGCAACTGATCGCACGGCGGCGCGACGGACTCTCACGAGCATTCAGCGCAAATGGGATGCGATCGGCAAAGTGCCCCGCGACCAGGTCAAGACGGTCGAAGATCGCCTCAGGGCCATCGAACTCGCCGTGAAGAAGCTGGAAGAAGAGCACTGGAACCGCTCCGATCCTGAGAAGAAGGCGCGGTCGGAAGGCCTCGCTGCGCAACTGGAGAGCGCCATCGCCGGGCTCGAATCCGACCTCGCCGCAGCGACCGCCGCAAACGATGCGCGTCGGGTCACCGAGATCACTGAGGCCCTCGAGGCGCGCCGTGCCTGGCTCGCCGCGGTCGACCGCTAACTGTTTTCCACACTCGAGCACGCGTCAAGCTACGGGTCACTCCTCTCGGGCACACTGCCCGACATGCGTGAACCCCGTCTCCGACCAGCGAACCGGCTTTTCGACACGTGTGGAGAGACCGAGCTCAATGCCGCCTTGCTGGATGGTGAGCTCGTGCGGGTGGGCGACAGCTATTGGTGCATCGATGTGCCGACCGGGCAACGCGAACGAGCGCTGTCCATCGGTCGAGAGCTGAACGATGGCCGCCTCATCGTGTGTGACCGATCGGCGGCCTGGGTGTGGGGCTGGGGCGATGCCCCGTCCAGACTCTCAACGTGCGTCTCTATTTCCGCACGAGTGCCGTCACCTGTGCGGCGTCGGTTGCACACGCGCGAAGTGGTGATCGCCGACGACGAGGTCATCGTGATCGCCGATACACGAGTCACGAACCCCGTGCGAACGGTCATCGATCTCGTGAGGCATGACCCATCAGATCAGGTCATCGAGCTGGTGGTTGCCGCCCTCGCTCAGGGCAACGTCGACGCCCGTACCACGGTGAGAGAACTCGACCGCCGGCCAGGAATCGCCTATCTGAGGCGCGCGCGGCGGCGGATCGAGACCGCAATTAGCCGTTGCTGACCCGATAGACGTCATAGACCGCGTCAATGCGCCGCACCGCGTTCAGCACACGGTCGAGGTGCGTGGTGTCGCCCATCTCGAACACGAAACGACTGATTGCCAGACGCTCTCGTGACGTGTGAACGCTCGCCGAGAGGATGTTGACGTGGTGTTCCGACAACACTCGTGTGACATCCGAAAGAAGGCCGCTTCGATCGAGTGCCTCGACTTGAATCTGCACGAGGAACACGCTCTTCGTCGTCGGTGCCCACTCGACCTCAATCATCCGATCGGGTTCGGTCAAGAGTGACTGCACGTTGGTGCAGTCGTTGCGATGCACACTGACGCCTTGGCCCCGCGTGACGAATCCGACGATGCCGTCGCCAGGAACCGGAGTGCAGCACTTCGCCAGCTTGACCAGAATGTCGGGAGCGCCCCGAACGAGCACACCCGAGTCGCTCGTACGCACGGGCGTGCGCCCCCGCACGGGAAGACTGAACGGCTCATCGTCTGACTCCGCCTCGAGGTGAAGAGTGCCGACGATCTTCTCAATCACCGACTGCGTTGAGACGTGCCCCTCGCCGACCGCCGCATACAGCGACTCGACCGTTTCGTAGCGGAGCTGCGACGCTACTTGCCCGACTGAGTCTTGCGACATGAGCCGCTGCAAGGGCAAGTTCTGCTTGCGCATGGCGCGAGCGATCGCGTCTTTGCCTTGTTCGACGGCTTCATCGCGACGCTCTTTTGTAAACCACTGGCGAATCTTCGAGCGGGCTCGCGTGCTCGTGACGAAATTCAGCCAGTCTTGGCTGGGGCCGGCGTCGGGATTCTTTGACGTGAAGACTTCGACCGAGTCCCCGCTCGCGAGGGTCGTCTCGAGGGGAACGAGACGGCCGTTGACTTTGGCTCCCATGGTGCGGTGACCGACCTCGGTGTGCACCGCGTAGGCGAAGTCGACCGGGGTCGCACCCCCGGGAAGGCCAATGACTTTGCCTTGCGGAGTGAAGACATAGACCTCTTTGGCGCCGATCTCATAGCGCAGATTGTCGAGAAACTCGGTGGGATCGCTTGTCTCGGCTTGCCAATCAGAAATGTGCGCGAGCCACGCCATGTCGGCGTCCGACCGCTCAACCTGCGCGTCACCGCGAGCGGCACCCGCCATTCGCTCTTTGTACTTCCAGTGCGCTGCGACGCCGAACTCGGCACGCTGGTGCATCTCGTGCGTGCGAATCTGAAGCTCAACCGGCCGCCCACCCGGCCCAAAGACAGTCGTGTGTAGTGACTGGTAAAGATTGAACTTTGGGGTGGCGATGTAGTCCTTGAACCGCCCTGGCATTGGGTTCCAGCGTGCGTGCACCGCACCCAGCACCGCGTAACAGTCACGAATCGAGTTGACCAAGATGCGGACACCCGTAAGGTCATAAATCTCATCGAAGTCTCGACCTCGGTGCACCATCTTCTGGTAGATCGAGTAGTACTGCTTGGGGCGGCCCTTGACGTCGCCCTTGATTTTCGCTTGACGCAGGTCGTCCTTGACGGAATCGATGACCTGCTGCACAAAGGCTTCACGCTCGGGCGTGCGGCCCTTGACGAGACTCTCGATCTCAACGTAGATCTTCGGGTGAAGCACCGCGAACGACAGGTCTTCGAGCTCCCACTTGATGGTTTGAATGCCGAGTCGGTGCGCGAGCGG
>CAYWZI010000046.1:0-8361 GCA_964462815.1 uncultured Microbacteriaceae bacterium | reverse complement strand
TGCGCTGCGCAGACTCGGCAGGGACGAAGCCCCACGTGCGGGCATTGTGGAGTCGATCAGCGAGCTTCACGATGAGCACCCGAATGTCTTTCGACATCGCAACGATCATCTTGCGAACAGTCTCTGACTGAGCGCTATCGCCATACTTCAGCTTGTCGAGCTTGGTAACGCCATCAACGAGCATCGCGATCTCGTCGCCAAAGTCGGCCCGAAGCTGTTCGAGGCTGTATCCGGTGTCTTCGACGGTGTCGTGCAAGAGCGCCGCGGCGAGCGTCTTGGCCCCGATGCCGAGCTCGGCAAGGATCTGAGCGACCGCGAGCGGGTGGGTGATGTAGGGCTCGCCGCTCTTGCGGGTTTGCCCCTCGTGCGCGCGCTCGGCCACGCGATATGCGCGCTCGATCAGTGCAAGATCAGCCTTGGGGTGCTGTGCACGAACGGTGCGCTGAAGCTTCTCGAGAGCGCCAGCCGGTTGAGACCGCGAGAAGATACGCGGTAGCAGGGCGCGGAGGGACGCCGGGCTCTGCTGAGTCGTGTCGGTCATGCGGGCGTCCTCCTCGTTGATTGTAGGACGCGCCGGGTGAGCGTTGGCGCACCGCGCGGAGTAGGCGCTACCTCACCCCACCGAGGCTGCTTTAGCGCACCGCTCCCGACTCCGTGCGCACGACGCGAGGCCGCATGCCTTGCTTCTTCACTTCGGGCTCGTTCTCACGCAAGTGCACGTAGAGCGGGGCCGCGAGGAAGATCGACGAGTAGGTGCCCACGAGCGTACCGATGAAGAGCGCGAGCGCGATGTCGCGCAACGTACCCGCACCGAGCAAGTAGGAACCGACGAAGAGGATGGATGCGGTCGGCAGCACCGCAACAATTGACGTGTTAATCGACCGCACGAGAGTTTGGTTGACGGCGAGGTTGACCGACTGCGCAAAGGTGCGTCGAGATTCAGCACCATCTTCGCTGGTGTTCTCGCGGACTTTGTCGAATACGACCACGGTGTCATAAAGCGAATAGCCCAGGATGGTCAAGAAGCCGATGACGGCCGCGGGAGTGATCTCAAGCCCGAGCACCCCATAGACGCCCGTCGTCACGATGAGGTCGTGGAACAGCGCAATGATCGCCGCGGCGGCCATCTTCCAGGTTCGGAAGTACAGGGCCATAACGAGGCTCGCGAGCACGAGGAAAACGACGAGAGCAATGATTGCCTGACGCGTGATGTCCGCGCCCCAGGTCGCGCCGATGAACGAGGAACTCACTTCGGAGACGCTGACGCCGTAAGCATCCGCGAGTGCGGCGCGAACCTCATCGGTCTCGGCAGGGGTGAGCTGCTCGGTCTGAACACGAACAGAGTCGCCACCGACGATCGACACGCGGGGGTTAGAGCCCGGTACGACCGTGTTGACGGCGTCGACGGCAATGGCGGTCGCAGCGGCGGTTCCTTGCTCTACTGCGGTCGTACCCTGCACGCGGAACTCGGAGCCACCGCGGAACTCGATGCCAAACACAAACCCGCCCCGCAAAGCGGTCAGACCGATAGCGAGAATGACGAAGACGGCTGCGATCGCGTACCAGATGCGTCGCTTGCCGACGAAGTCGAACGACCGCGCGCCGGTGTAGAGGTCATTTCCGAACTGAGTGAGCCTGCTCATCGCTCATCCTTCCTCTCACCAGACGCTTCAGCTGCTTTTCGTTCGGCGATGGTCTGCCGCCTCTGTGCCTCGCGGCTGCTGCTGGCGACTTTGACGCTGGAGACCCCCGATGGCGCACGGAACTGCGCACGACCGCGGTACACCGCGCCGAGTGCCTTCGGGTCCAGACCGCTGAGCGGATGACCTCCGCCGAAGAATGACGTACGGCCGAGAAGCTGCATCATCGGGTAGGTGAACAGGGCAACCACGACCAAGTCAACGATCGTCGTGATTCCGAGCGTGAAGGCGAAGCCTCGCACGTTTCCGACGGCAAGCACATAGAGCACGAGTGCGGCGAGGAAGTTGATCACGCCGGAGATCAAGATCGTGCGGAAGGCACGCTTCCAGCCTGCTTCGACGGCTCCGTCAACGCTTCGACCGTCACGCAATTCGTCTCGAATGCGTTCGAAGTAGACGATGAACGAGTCAGCGATAACACCGATCGAGATCACCAGACCCGCGACGCCCGCGAGAGAGAGGCGGTAGCCCTGCTGGTTCGACAGATAGGTGATGATCAAGTACGTCAAGGCCGCAGCGACGATAAGCGACGCAACGACCACGCCTCCCAGCGCACGGTATTGGAAGAAGGCGTAGAAGCCCACCAAGATCAAGCCGATGATGCCGGCGATGATGCCGCTCTGCAGCTGCGAAACACCGAGCGTCGCGCTGATGTTCTCACTCGACTGCACTTCGAAACCGATCGGCAGTGCACCGAACTTAAGCTGATCGGCGAGGGTCTGGGCGCTCTCCTCGGTGAAGTTGCCGCTGATCTGGGGGCGGCCATCCGTGATGGCGGCGAGAGTGCGAGGCGCGCTGATGACGCGGCCGTCGAGAACGATCGCGAACTGATTCTGTACGCCCGACAGCGTGATGAGGCGCTCGGTCACCGTGCGGAACTGCTGCGTACCCTCCGCATCGAACTCGATGAAGACACCCCATTCATTGGTGGTGACGCCCGTGGAGGATGCGATGAGGCCCGAGCGAGCATCCGCAATACGCTCGCCCGCGACTTCTACCGGGCCGAGAATGTATTTGATGCTCGAATCTTGCTCGCACGTGACAAGCGGCTCGTCGACGGGCGCGACGTTGGCGCCAACAACATCGAGCGATGCGCAGTCGAAGCTAGCGAACTGCTCTTGTAGCTCGGGCGTGATCCAGGCGAGGTCGCTCGCGTCGGTCGGGCTCGCGCTCGGTGTCGGGTCGGCGGACGGGTCGGCGGTGGGTTCCGCGGTCGACTCAGCCGCCGGATCATCGGTCGACTCAGCCGCCGGGTCATCGGTAGCGCTCGGATCGGTTCCGCCTTCTTCGGTCAATACGCTGTTCGACGCGAGGTCGGCCGTCAGCACGGCCCGGAACTCCAGCTTCGCCGAGCTCTGGATGCGCTCAATCGTCGCGGCGTCCGGTTCACCCGGAATCGACACGACGATGTTCTGGCCACCCTGCGTGTTGATCTCGGCCTCGCTCACCCCGCCCGCGTCGACGCGCTGGCGAATGATGGCAACTGCTTGATCGAGCTGTTCTTGCGTGACCTCTTCGCCGCTCGCGATCTGCGGGCTCAAGATGATCTGCGTACCGCCGGCGAGGTCGAGGGCGAGCTTCGGCGTCCACTGCCCGTTGTTGAAGAGAACGCTCGCCCCGTTCGCCGCGATGAGCACGACGATCATGACGAGAAGCCAGACGAGAGATCGAATGGCTTTGCGCTCAGTGGTACTTCTGGCCACCTCAGGTACTCATTTCTTCACGGGGGTGTCGGGGCATGACGGTGTGCGTCGCGCCACGCGCGGAACGGCGGTGAGGGTCTAGTTGTCTGAGCCCTTGGAGCGCTTGGGCTTGTCAGTCGGCGCATCGAGGCTCGACTCGTTGAGTACCGGACCAGCCGACTCTTCGGCTGCTGCGCCCTCGGTGTCATCGACCGTCGGTTCGTCTTCGATGACGCGCGCGAGGGTCTGACGGTGCACGCGAACAGTGCTGCCCGGGCTGGTCTCAATCGTGGCGACGTTGCTGTCGTCGTCGACCGACACAAGGGTGCCGAACAAACCGAAGTTGGTCATAACCTCGGCACCGGGCACCATCTTCTCTTGCAGCATCTCCTGCTCCGCCTTGCGCTTACGAGAGTTGCGGAACATGAAGAAGATGAGCAGGGCGAGGATGCCCAGCATGACAATCGTCAACGGATCCATGGGGAAAAGCCTTTCGGGGAGAACGGCGGCCTGGCACCGGAGCGGTGCCGGTCGACGAGCGGATGCTCAGCCGATGCCCGCGGTCAACTATAGGTCATCAGACCCAGGCGACCGGGGCGGGTGCCCGAGGTGGGTCCACGCTTTCGACGTCGCCACACGCCCGCGCGGGGTTCTCGAGAGCAAACCCGAGCGCACGAGGAACGGCTCCACCACAGCTTCGATCGTCTCGGCCTCTTCGCCGACCGAAACCGCAAGCGTCGAGAGTCCGACGGGTCCGCCGTCGAAACGGTCGACGATCGCGCTCAACACAGCTCGGTCGAGGCGGTCGAGACCCTGCTCATCCACGTCGTAGAGCTCGAGGGCGGCGCGTACCGCGGTGCGGTCGGCGGCTCCACCGTGCACGAGCGCAAAGTCGCGAACCCGGCGCAGCAATCGGTTGGCGATGCGGGGCGTGCCGCGAGAGCGGCGCGCGATCTCGGCGAGGGCATCCTCATCAATAGCAAGTGACAACAGCGACGCAGCGCGCACGAGCACCTGGTGTAACTCTTCGGGCTCGTAGAACTCGAGGTGCGCGGTGAAGCCGAAGCGATCGCGCAATGGGTTCGGCAAGAGACCTGATCGCGTCGTCGCCCCAACGAGCGTGAAAGGCGCAAGTTCAAGCGGAATGCTCGTGGCGCCGGCACCCTTACCCACCATGATGTCGACCCGGAAGTCTTCCATCGCGAGGTAGAGCATCTCTTCGGCCGACCGGGCCATGCGGTGGATCTCGTCGATGAACAGCACTTCGCCCGGCACGAGCGACGACAGCACCGCAGCAAGATCACCCGCGTGCTGGATCGCTGGCCCGCTCGTCATCCGCAGGGGACGCTGGCCCTCGTAGGCGACGATCATTGCAAGAGTCGTCTTGCCGAGCCCCGGAGGGCCCGCGAGCAAGATGTGGTCGGGTGTGCGGTTCTGCAACCCGGCAGCCTCCAGCAGCAGCTGCAACTGCCGTCGCACTTTGTGTTGCCCGACGAACTCGTCGAGGCTCTTGGGGCGCAAGGCGCCCTCGAACGCGAGCTCGGCATCGGACTCGGGAATCGGTCGCAACAGGTCGTCGCTCACGAACGCCCTCCGTCATCGCCACGGCCGCGAGCGGGGCCCAGGATGCTCAACGCGCGCCGCAGCAGCACCGACAGTGCGGCGGTCTCGGCGTCGGGGTCGGCCTCGACGACTTGTGTCGCCGCCTCGATCGCCGTGCGTTCCGGCCAGCCCAGCCCGGTGAGCGCTGCGACGAGCGAAGCGGTCGCGACGGCGGGGGCCACGGGGTTCGGCGTGTTGCCGGCGTCGGACATCGGAGCGGTGAGCTTTCCCGCGAGAGTGACAACGATGAGCTTGGCGGTTTTCGGACCAATGCCGCTCACCGCACGGAAAGGGGCGTCATCATCGGCAGAGATCGCCCGCGCAATCTGATCGGGGGTCATCTCACCAAGCACACCAAGCGCCGACTTCGGGCCGACACCCGACACCGTGCGCAACAGTTCGAAGAGCCCGAGTTCACCCTCATCGACGAAGCCGAAGAGGCTCATGTCGTCTTCGCGCACGACAAGCGAGGTGTGGAGGCGCACGGTGTCACCAACACGCAGGTCTCGCGCGTGCCGATCGGTCACGGCCACGGCGTACCCGACTCCGCCGACCTCGATCACGGCCTTCGCCGCGACGAGGGCGATGAGGGTTCCCCGCAGGCTGGCGATCACTGCTCGAGCCTACGGGCGCGAGTGGCCTTCTCGGCCGCGCGCCACGCCTCCTGAGCAGGGGTCAGGGCTCCGAGCGGTGCACGCTCCCCCGCAACCGTTGCCGCCGGGCTCGCCGCCCCCCGCCAGCCGTGGCAGATCGCGAGCGCGAGGGCGTCGGCGGCATCGGCTGGCTTGGGCGGAGCATCCAACCGCAAAATGCGTTGGACCATCGCGGTAACTTGCCGCTTGTCGGCGCCTCCGTGTCCCGTGACGGCAGCCTTGACCTCGGTCGGAGTGTGCAACGTGACGGTGAGGCCTCGCGCCGCGGCGGCGTGAAGCACAACGCCGCTTGCTTGCGCGGTACCCATGACGGTGCGCACGTTGTGCTGCGCGAACACGCGCTCAAGAGCAACGGCATCAGGGCAGTGCTCGTCGAGAAGTTCTGAGAGCTCGGTGCCAATCGCAAGCAATCGGCGCTCGAGCGCGAGTTCGGGAGCCGTCTGGATCACCGTGACGGCGACGAGCGTCGCGCGACGATTGGGCTCAACATCGACAATGCCGACGCCGCAGCGCGTCAGGCCGGGGTCGACACCGAGCACCCGCACCACGTGCTACTCGTCGTTGTCGAGCTCGGCGCGCACCTCGGGGGTGAGGGAAACGTTCGTGAAGACGTTCTGCACATCATCAAGGTCGTCCATGGCGTCAACGAGCCGGAAGAGCTTGCGCGCCGTTTCGGCATCAGCTTCAATCTGCAGGTTCGCCACGAACTCGGCCTCTGCCGAGTCGTAGTCGATGCCGGCTTCTTGCAGCGCCTCTCGCGACGCGAGCAAGTGCGAAGGGTCAGTGATGACTTCGAAGCCGCCGCCCTGGTCAATCACTTCTTCTGCGCCGGCATCAAGAACGGCCATCAGAATGTCGTCTTCGGTAACGCCCTCGGCCTTCGTGATCGAGATGACGCCCTTGCGGCTGAAGTTGTAGGCAACGCTGCCGGGGTCGGCCATCGTGCCGCCGTTGCGCGACATCGCCGTGCGCACTTCGGCTGCCGCTCGATTGCGGTTATCGGTGAGGCACTCGATGAGCAGAGCGAGCCCACCGGGGCCGTACCCCTCGTACATGATCGTCTGATAATCAACCGACTCACCCGTGAGTCCGGCTCCGCGCTTGATCGCACGCTCGATGTTGTCGTTGGGCACCGAGGTCTTCTTGGCCTTCTGAACGGCGTCGACGAGAGTCGGGTTGCCGCTGAGGTCTGCGCCGCCGATCTTGGCGGCTACTTCGATGTTCTTGATGAGCTTGGCAAACGACTTCGCGCGGCGACTGTCGATAATCGCCTTCTTGTGCTTCGTCGTTGCCCACTTGGAATGCCCGGACATTGTGCTCCTCGCGCGTCTGCAGTGCCCCGTTAGTTTAGGGCAGGGCGATCAGTGGCTGCGGTGCGCGGCACTCGTGCCGTCAGCGCCAGCGGGGCGGATGCCCGCACGACGCAGTTCGATTGCCGCAAGATTGCGCAGGGCCTCGGGCTGCTGACTGCGCCAGGCGGCCGCGGGGTCGGGGTGCACGGCAACGAGTTGTGACAGTGGGGCGCGCGCGAGAGCACGCGCGGCGAGAGTGTCGACCGACATTCCGTTGGCGATCATCCGGCGCATAGCGCTCGACCGGCGCGCGAACCGCACGCGCGGCAGCACCCAGAGCAGGGCAAGCAGCATGAGCGGGACGAGAGCGACGGCCCACCCCGTGCTCACCGCAACGAACTCGACGAACTGTTGCTGACCACGCCCAGCGTCAGCCACTGCGGCACCCGCGCTCGCCACCGCGTCAAAGGGTCCACGGATGCCATCGCCAATGAGAGGCACGTCGCCGAGTGCATCGGCGGCGTCAGTCAAGCCACTCTGGAAGTCGTTTCCCGCCGACTCGAGGTCGCGCCCAAATGCGCCGAAGGTGCGAATCGCTGCGGTCACGGCACTCGCGACGGAGATGACGATGACGACGATGACAAGTCCTACGACATCAGCAATGATCTGCCGCGTGCGAGCTGCCGGGTAGTCCGAGTAGAGGTTCATGCCTCTATGGTCTCAGCAGTGAGGTCACGATGCCGCGGCGACGTGGTCGAGGAATCGCTCGTGAAAGCGCGTCTCCGCCGTGACTTCAGGGTGAAACGACGTACCGAGCAGACGACCCTGTTCGACCGCCACAATGCGCCCATCACTCAGTGTCGCGAGAACGTCAACGCCGTCGCCGACCTCGACAACGACGGGAGCACGAATGAAGACAGCGTGAACCGCAGGCTCTCCGAGGGCGGGAACGTCAAGGTCGGTCTCAAACGAGTCGAGCTGGTTACCGAAAGCGTTGCGCCGCACGACCACATCGATGCCGCCGAGGGTCTGCTGCCCAGCGATCGCGTCGTCGAGCCGATCAGCCAACATAATGAGTCCGGCGCAGGTTCCGTAGACCGGCATTCCGGCCGCGATGCGCTCACGCAACGGATCACGCAGGTCGAAGAGCCGGCTGAGCTTGTCCATCACGCTCGATTCGCCGCCTGGGATCACGAGCCCTGCCACCTCAGCCAACTGGGCGGGCGTACGCACCTCACGCACGTCGGCACCGAGAAGACGCAGCAGGGCGACGTGCTCGCGCACATCGCCCTGCAGCGCGAAGACTCCGACCGGCGGGAGCGCGTTACCAGCCACGCTCGGCGAGACGGTGCGGTGCCGGAAGATCAGCGACGTTAATGCCCACCATGGCATCGCCAAGCCCGCGCGATGCCTCCGCAACGATCCCCGGGTC
>CAYWZI010000045.1:0-14738 GCA_964462815.1 uncultured Microbacteriaceae bacterium | reverse complement strand
GGGCCCGTCTCGGTGGAGATCACCGCGGGCAAGGAGGGTTGGCCTTACCTCCTCGCAGGAATCTACTCAACCTTCGGACCACACCCCGCGCTGGGCCTCGTCGTCAGTGCCACACTCGGGGCCCTCGTGGTTCCCGTTGTCGCGCGGACATCACTACTTCTTGGGTTGCCCTCCGGTGGCGCGTCGTGGCTAGCAGCCTTGTTCCCCATGACGATTGTGTGGAGTTCGTTGCTGCTCCGAGAGTCCCTGACGTGGCTGCTGCTTGCGCTGTGCACGTGGTGCCTCGCCGGACTGGTGACCGCAAAGCTACGATGGCCCTACGCTGTGGGGCTTATCGCCGCGCTCACCGTTCTCAGCACTGCTCGGGGCCCGGCGGTGCTAATCATGGTCCTTGGCGGATTCATCGCGCTCTTCACGCTCTTCCGATGGCGCGAGCGTTTCGTACTAACCGCACTCACGATTGCCGGATTCGGTCTCATCTTGTTGTCACCTCTGCGGTCGTTCTGGCTAGAGGTGTTGGGCAACAGCAGTCCCGAAACGGTCGCTGACGGAGCTGGGATTCTGAGAGAGTCATCGACAGCCTTCCCTGAAGTGCGGAGTTCCGGGCTCCTGGGCACACTCGAGTCGCTCTGGATCGCGAGCCCAAGGGTCATCGCCGGTCCACTCGTATGGGAGTGGCCCTGGCTTCCGCTTCCCCTGATCGCTGACGGGGTCCTATGGGTTGTCATCATTGTGCTCGCCGTGGTGGGGATCAAGAGCCTGAACAAGCGTATGCACGCCATCGTCATGATCTCGCCAGCGAGCTTGTTTCTCGCATCTCTGATCGTTGGCAGCGGCAACTATGGCACTATGCAACGCTTGCGAATGCAGGCAGTCATCATCTTGTTGCCTCTCACTGGGGCCGGAATCGAGCGAATGTGGAATGCGATCCTTCATCGCTCGCCGATTCTCACTAGTCCAACTCAGGCGCTCCCAGAAGAAGGGCCTGAGGCCAGTCGGTCGCACCCTATCTGCGGCCGCTACAAAGCAACAACGCCGCGAATCTTCAACGTCATCCCCTCATCACGTTCCGCCAAGACGCGATCCCGCTCTAATGTCTACTCTCACAATTGAGGCTTTGGCAGGTTCTTGTCAGCGTTTAACGGTGTCAACCTTGGCCCGCGACGACGTGCTCAGCGACTTCGCCGGGTACGAACCCTCCACTTGTCTCACGGGCATCACCGTTCCCGCCGACAAGATACGCACCGACATACACACTCCCTCCGCAACTCCTTTGTCACCGAACCTGTCGACGTCGGCGGAGAACCCCGAGCGACCGCCGCGCTCTGGGCCACGAATCCGCACTGACCGAGTAGACCTGCACCGCCCTCAGCGCCGACAAGAACGAAGATTGACCGCACGCCCCCGAAGCGGCAAGTTCTCCAGACACGCAGAGCGAGCGCAGGCCACACCAGTCGCGCCAGGACCGCTCGGCCCTGATGATCAAAACAATCAGACCGAGAGTCGGGACTGTGGCCTTGAGCCCGTTCAAGGACAGTCTGGGTTCAACTCCGGCCCAGCACGGTTTGGGCCTCACCACCAGCACGTCGTTCCACGAACACGCCCCCGCATATTCCCCCGCATATTGCTGAATCCAAGGCGTGCGTCACCCGCGGACGCTAACCTGACCCGAGCGCCGCCTTGATCATCGCCGCGAACTGTGGTGAAAGGAATTCAGCGTACGTCCGCGAGAGGTGACTTGCGTCACGATACATGAGCAGGTTGTGGTCGATCAGAGGGCAAGTCTCGGTACAGAGCAAGTCGACGACGTCAACGTAATAGGCCCCAGAGTCTTCGGCCAGAGCCTCTATCAGTGCGGCGTGTCCAGTCGACACCACGTCCTCACGTGGGGTTGAGCACACCGCCACATCTTGGAGATTCTCGGCCAAGCACCCGCCGGGGTCGATTGGCAATCGCGGTTGCTGCCCGAGTGACACCACCGTCGCGCTGTCTGCAAAACGTACGAGCACCTGTTGCACACCTGCGGCCCATGACGCGTCAAAGTCTTCACGGACCGACATCTTCAACGAGTACCCGCCTACGTTGTTGGCGTATACGATCACATCGGCGTCGAGATCGACGACTGCGTCTGCAGCTTCTCGCTGCCACTCGGTGCACTCCGGCCAGTCTTCAGAGGTGTCCGCTCTGCTGATGTTCACGAACGCAAGTGGGCATCCGTTCTTTCCGACCATGAATAGTTGCCAACCGTTGACCTTCGCGGCGGCGTCGGCAGCGGGCCACCACTGTCCGGCGTGGGAGTCGCCAGCGAGCACAATGCGGACGCTCCCCGCGGGGTCGCCTCCTTCGCAGACCACTAGCTCGGCTGCGAAGCATCCGTTCGTGAAGACCGGGGCTAGGTCGTCAGCGAGATCAGCAAGGGATGGCAGGAGATTCGACGGCACAACCTCGGGCGTCATGATCTCTGGTGCACTTGGGACAATGCGCGAGCTCACGACCTCCCCCGACGCATCGACCGGATCAGCTGCGGCCGTACTGGGTCCCCCAGCCACCGGAATCGAGATGATGATGAGTGCACCTGCGGCGAGTGCCACGATCGTCGTCATGGCCCCAGTCATGACGACACGATGCGATGACCAATGTCTGCGGAAGCTACCGAGTCGTTTCTCCACGAGGTAGTAGCTCGTGGCTGCAAGAAGAAGTGAGAGGACTAGGAGTCCGCCGCTTTGGGCCCATCCGGGGCCGAGCACGAGGCCGCCGAGAATGAAGACTGGCCAGTGCCAGAGGTAGAGCGAGTATGAGACATCACCGAGAAACTGAATTGGTCGCCATCCGACTGTTTGCTCGTATCGGACGGCGCCGGATGCTCCGGCCCAGACGAGGAGGGCTGCGCCTACGGTTGGCACGACCGCCGCGACGCCGGGGAAGGCTGTGGCTTCGGAGTAGGTGAAGGCTGCCCAGATAACGCCGGCAAGCCCCGCGGACGCGGCCCAGTGCCGCTTCGGTAGGCGGACGCCGGAGAACACCGCGTGGGCGACCAGCGCGCCGAGCGCGAGCTCCCATGCACGAGTAGCAAGGGAGAAGTACGCGTGCCCCCATCCGCTGTCGGTGAGTATCACCGAGGCCGCCAGCGAACTCACAACGATCGCGGCGAGTACAGCAGGTAGAGCTCGTTTCCATCGCACCCCAAAGAGAGCCACCAGGGCGATCAAGAGGATCGGCCACACGAAGTAGAACTGCTCTTCAACAGCGAGAGACCAGAAATGGAGTAAGGGGGACTTCTCGCCGTCCACGAAGTACCCGTCAGGGCTCATGCCGAATCGCACGTTGGCGAGGTACGCCGTCGCCCACATGGCGTCCTCGACTATCGCGATGAGCCGCACAGGACCAACGACGAACGCCGAGACCGCAACTGTCGCCACCGTCACAACTAGCGCCGCGGGCATCAGTCGCCTGACCCGCCGCGCATAGAACGCGCGAATGTTGATCCGCCCGGTGGCATCAAGTTCTCGCAGCAACAACAGCGTGATCAGGAAACCCGAGATGACGAAAAACACATCAACGCCGATGAAGCCGCCCGGAAGAGCCGTTGGGAACGCGTGGTAAACCACGACAAGCACAACCGCCAAAGCACGTAACGCCTGCACGTCGAGGCGCTTTCTGCTGGCAATCGGGACCAGCGTCCGCTCGGCCAAGCTAGTCGAACTCACAGTGCATTCTCTTCATCTCTGACATAGCTTTCGCAGAAAGTCGCGGATTTCGACCTGGCGAGCCTTTCCAGGCGCTCCTTGGCACGCTGCTGTGCCGCGTCCCGCAGACTGCCCGTGGCCCGTACAACGCGATTTCTCATCGCGTCAACTGGGGTCACGAGCCTAGTGTCGCATATGTAATCTTCGACAGCTGGATAGCTCGAGTAGGTTGACCGCACTCCTCACCTGCGACGAAACGCTGACGAATCCCAGTTGATGCTGAAGACCGGGTGCATCGCGATGGGGAAAGGCTGGCGCGCGGTGTAAAGCGGTACAGTAGACGATCCGAGGATCGACTCCTCGATCGACGACCCTCGGCGACCGAGTCAGTTGTGGTCGACAGTCAGGCCTTGGCTTTACGGCGTGAGCAGGTCAGCGAATACGGAACGAATCGGTGTCGGCGGGGGAAACAGATCACGCCGAGCTAAGCCTCGAAGAGGCCCAGGTCACCACGTGACAACCAGTCCGCCCCAGGAGAGACCCACGCCGAATCCGACCAACATCACTGTCATACCCTTCACAAGTCGGCCTTCTCGCTCCGCGTTGGCCAGTGCAATGGGAATTGTCGAGGAGACCGTGTTCCCGGTGCTCCTCATCGATACGTAAAAACGATCTTCTTCGATATCGAGCTTCTTTCGAAGATGTTCAAGCATGAAGGCGTTCGCTTGGTGAAAGACGAAAAGGTCGATTTCGCTCTTCAGCAGGCCCGCGTTGTTGAGCACTGTTTCGACGGTCGGTGGAACCGCTTCGAGAGTGAAATTGAAGATGGCAGGACCATCCATGTACAGGTCATATCCGTTCGAGACCAGTCCTCGAAGTTCCGGATCTGAGCTAGGAGAGAGTTCGACGCCAGTGCGCAGCGCGCCCCCGGGCACTATTAAGGAGCCGGCCCCGGACCCATCGGTCCCGTAGGCGAATCCACGGAGCGCCTCAAGCGGGGAACCCCCGGACACCAAAGTCGCTGCACCACCATCGCCGAACAATGTGCGCACCGATCTGTCGGCATCGTTCACGTATCGACTGTACGTGTCGACCGTCAAGAGCAACACGTGCTCAGCAATTCCCGTCTCGATGATCCCTTTCGCGAGGCCCAGCGCGTACACGTAGCCGGAACAGCCGAGGTTCATATCGAACGCGCCAACGCCATGGCGCAGGCCGAGATTCTGCTGGACGATTCCTGACGTGGATGGCATGTAGAAGTCGGGCGTCTGCGTGCAGACAATGACGAAATCGATTGCTGCCGGATCTAGCTGGAGGCGCTCGAACAGTACGCGCGCTGCCCGAGTGGCAATGTCCGATGAATACTGTCCCTCCGATGCAATGTGCCGAGTGTCGATGCCAGTCTTCGCGGCAATCTTGTCGACACTCCACTCCGGGAACTGGAGGCTCAGATCGCTGTTCGTGAGCTCAGACTCTGGAACCCAGTAGTCAACGGCTCGAATGTGCGCGTTCACCATGTCGCCACCACCCCGCCCCACGAGAGACCGACACCGAAACCGACAAGCATGATGCGCGATCCTTTCTCGACGCGACCAGAGTTGATCGCGTCAGCCAGCGCAATTGGGATAGTCGAGGACCCGGTATTGCCGTACTCACTGAGAGACACCATGAACTTCTCAGTCGGTATATCGAGCTTCTTCCGAAGGTGCTCGATCAGGTAGAGGTTGGCTTGGTGAAAGACATAGAGATCAATTTGCTCACTGAGAAGAGATGCCCTTTCAAGGACCGTGCCGACGCAGTTCGGCACCTCCCGAAGTGTGAAGTTGAAGATCTCAAGTCCGTCCATGTGCATGTCGTAACCGTTAGACTCAAGCCCACGCTCTTGTACCGAGGAAGCAGGTGAGAAGGAGCCTGCGGGGCGAATGCTTCCGTTCGGCACTACTAAAGAAGGGCCACCACCTCCGTCTGTGCCCAGAACGAAACCTTCAAGGCCAGTTGATTCATCGACGCCAGACACCAGGGTCGCAGCGGCCGCGTCGCCGAAGATGGGACGCGTTGACTTATCGCTAGGATTCGCAAACTTGCTGTGAGTCTCGGCAGTAACGACGAGGACATTCCTCACTTGCCCGGTCTCGATGAGCCCCTTGGCGAGGGCCAGAGAATACACGTACCCCGAGCAGCCAAGGTTGATGTCAACGGCGCCAACACTGGGGCGCAGTCCGAGCTCGGCCTGGACGAGGCAGGCGGTTGTTGGCAGAGCAAAGTCAGGGCTTTGCGTGCAGAGGATCAGATACTCGATGTCTTGAGGGTCAAGGTCGTGAGTGTCCATGAGTCGCCGCGCGGCGCGGGTAGCGAGATCGGAAGTGTACTCGTTCGAACCCGCTATGCGACGATTTTGGAATCCAGTCGTCGAGCCGATCTTTTCGACCTTCCAGTCCGGATGCTCCCTCGCGAGCGCATCGTTCGTGAGAGTTCCATCGGCAAGCACATAGTCAACCGCGACAATCTTCGCCTTCATGAGGGCCTCCTGTTTAGGACGGTGGCGGGATTGCCAAAGACAGTTGTGTTTGGCTGCACGCTTCGCAGAACAATGCTGCCGATTCCGACGTAACCATTGGCCCCCACCTTCTTGCCCGGCGCAATACTCGCTGCAGTTGCGAGAAACGCTCCTTCTCCGATCGTCACGCCGCCCGTAAGGTTGCAGCTCGAACTTATCGTCACGAAGTCCTTGATCTCGCAATCGTGGCCGACTGCTGTGTTGACATTAATCTGCACGTGGCGGCCGATCGTGATTCCGGTTGTGATGACAACCCGAGGGCAGATGATTGTACCCTCACCGAGAGCAACGCCCGGCCCCAGGAGCGCGTCATCGTGCACAAAGGTTGCAAAAGTGACTCCCTTGGCTTCAAGGCCCTCGACGACACGTCGCCTGGCGGATGGGCTTCCAATCGCGCACAGCACTAGGTCACCGACGATCGGAGAATAGTCGGCGACCGAGCCGAGGAACTGAAGGCCCACCTTCTCATGGGGCTGCTGGTCCGCAACAAAAGCGACCAGGTCTGCATCGACTGACGCGCGCCAGCGAGGAGAGCTCTGAATCCAACCGAGCAGTTCACGGCCGAATCCTCCTGCCCCGACGATCACAACCCTGGAATTCACTGTGCGGTGTACCCGCCATCCACGACCAATGATGAACCGGTAATCCAATTGGCCGCAGAACTGGAAAGAAGGAACAAGACAGCGTTGGACACGTCGGAAGCGTCACCGATCCCGAGTGGATGCGCGCGTTCGACCTCTGCGAACCCTACTTCGCCTATCGCAGTTCGGAGTCGATCGCTCATTTCTGTCACCACAACTCCTGGGGCCACGCAGTTCACCCGAACTCTGTCTCGCGCAAGCTCAAGTGCGAGTGACTTGGTGAGTGTCAGAATCGCCCCCTTAGAGGCGGAGTAGGCCGATACACCTGATTGGCCGACCAAGCCCACAGCAGAGGAAATGAATACGATTCCGGCGCCTTCCCTGTGCACAGACTTCACGCGAAAGCCCTTCGCCAGCATCATCGACGCGACAACGTTGATGGCCATCAGACGATCGATGTCTTGCGAACTCATCGACTTCAAGGGCAAAGCAAGATGCACTCCTGCTGCATGCACAAGTCCGTCGAGGGGCCCCATTTCCTGGCTGACCGCGGCGACGAGGTTGGGTATCGAGTCGACGTCCGCGAGATCGAAAGGGAAGACAACATGCCCCGATCCTTGGAGTTCGCCGTTGACGGACTCCAGTCGCTCAGCATCACGAGCAACGAGTGCGACGCGCGCGCCCTGGCGACTTGCACGAATCGCCACCTCCCGGCCGATTCCCGAGGATGCACCCGTGACTAGAACTGCAGAATCGGAGAGTCCAAGGAAGTCCTCCTTGTCCATCAGACTGCCGACGAACCCTCAGCCAAAAGTCCGTACAGGTCGCCGACGCTGATGCATGCGGAAAGGCGTTCAGCATTCAGGCTCTTGCCGATGCGCCCATCAACTTCAGCAATGAAGGAGATATTCGAGAGAGAATCCCAGTCGAGTTCGGCCAATGAGTCCTGCATAGTCACTGAGCCGGGTTCGACTTCAAGGATCTCCTCGACGAGTCCCATGAAACTCTCTTGGTCCATGACAGCAACTCCGTTCTATAAGATTGAAAACCTGCCACCATCGTAGCGGCGGTCGGAGTCCCGACATCACCCGCTACCCAGAGCCCACGTAATGTGCGAAACGTGGGGCTCAAATTGGACTCTCGGCCGAGGCCCTGGTGAGAAAACGCGCACGAGTGTTTGCCGCCATGGCGAGACCCTTCAACGCCCGCTTTGGCGTCTTCGAGGGGCTCACCATAAGGGATCTGGGGTCCGTAAGTCGGGGACGAGAAGTTTAGGATGATGGCGTGGCCCAAAAGACCTCCGGCGTTGTGCGTGGCCTCCGACTCATCTGGGCTGCCCCTGTACTCGTATTCCTCAGCCTGGCGTGCTGGGCCATCGCCTCGCCACTAGGGTCGAGCCCCGATGATGATTTCCACCTCGCGAGCACTTGGTGCGGGCTGGGCGATCGACCGGGGCTTTGCGAGCCGACGGGTGAGGACTCGACGCGGATGATTCCCGCCGAGATTGCGACATCCGCGATCTGCTACGCATACAACTCTGATCAGAGCGCCGCGTGTCAAGAAGGCTATGGGGGCTTCGCCGACGGCGACCTCGTCGCCGCTGATCGAGGCAACTTTCAGGGGCTCTACCCGCCGCTCTACTATGCCGCAACAGGATTGCTCGCCTCCCCCGACATCGCGTCATCAGCAATCGCCATTCGAGTGCTCACGGCTGCACTTTTGGTGATGGTCGGGTCAGCGCTCTTTGTGCTGCTACCCGACTCACGACGGCAGACCCTGATGTGGGCGTGGCTCGTCACGATGATCCCACTCGGCGTGTTCATCGTGGCATCGAACAACCCGAGCTCGTGGGCGGTGATTTCGAGCGGCTCACTGTGGATAGCCTTGCTCGGTTACTTCGAGTCGAGCGGCCGACGCCGGATCGCGTTGGGGGCACTGGCGCTCCTCGTCTCGGTGATGGGTGCCGGTGCACGTTCAGACTCCGCGGTCTACTCGGCACTGGCGGCATTAGTGGTTCTTACGCTCTGCTTCGAGAAGACTCGCCGGTACTTCACACTAAGCATCCTCCCGATCGGACTCATCGCGATCTCGGCCTTGTTCTACATGACTTCTGACCAGGGATCTGTTGCCGCGGCGGATACCTCAGCAGGCGCGACCGGCGTGAGTGCCAGCCCCCTCAGCATCTTGCTCTCCAACCTGCTGAACCTGCCGACGCTATGGTCGGGCGTCTTCGGCTCTTGGGGCCTCGGATGGCTCGACACCCCGATGCCGGGGATTGTCTCGGTCGGAGCTCTCATCGGCTTCGCCGTCATTGTCTTCTCAGGGCTGAGGATGACGGGGCGTCGAAAGTTGATAGCACTGGCCCTCGTAAGCTCCGCACTGATTGTGCTCCCGTCCATCGTGCTCTTCCAGGCGCGGGCGGTCGTCGGAGCTCACGTACAGCCGCGCTACATCCTGCCGCTCATCATCCTGCTGGCCGGAGTGGCCTTACTGGCGATGGACGACCGGGGGCTGGTGCTGTCGCCGATCCAGCGCAATCTGGTGACGCTGACGTTGATCGCGGCCCACGCGATAGCACTCCACTTCAACATGAGGCGGTACATCAGCGGTCTGGACGTAGGCAACTGGAATCTGAACGAGCAGGTCGAGTGGTGGTGGTCCTGGGGCCCCCCGCCGATGCTGGTCTGGCTCATCGGTGCAGTCTCGTTCGCCGGCGCAGCGTGGATCCTCTCGCGAGACGCACGGCCGCGGGAGAATGCCTTGATGAGCTCAATCACAGGCCCGTCGCGGTCCTCCAGCGTGTTGCCCACGCACGATAGCTGAAGTGCTGGACCACTCCTTCGCGAGCGGCGGATCCGAATTCACGGCGCTTCGAATCAGGGCCGTCGATAAGCGAAGCGAGAGCGTCATGCCAATCGTCCTGCGTCGAGGCGGCAATCCCCCCCAACAGCCGGAGGACCTCGACATTCACCCCGACAGCGCTTCCGATCACCGGCAGCCCAGCCGCCGCGTATTGGAGCAGCTTGTAGCCGCACTTGCCCCTCGTCCACTCATCATCGACGAGAGGCATGATCCCGACATCGGCAGATGCGATGACAGGGGCGATCGACGCTTCTGACCATTCGACCCTGTCGATCATCGCGTCCAACTCGCCGAGGCTCCGATTGCCGGCGCTGATGAGGGTCAGTCGAACACCCCGATCCCGATGGAGCGCCAAAAGCGGCTTCCGTACGACCTCCAGCTGCGCCTCGGTACTCGGAGACCCTAGCCAGAGGACACGAGGAACCTCACCGACGGCGTAGGACGTCTTGAGAACGTAGTCGTCGGGTTGGACGCAGCTCGGAATGACCACCACGTTCGCCGCATGATCAGCGGCGCGGGATGCGAGCACGTTGCTACCCGCAATGACCACGTCTGCGGCCTCGACAGAGCGTCGCCAGACCAGGTCGATGTGCCGTGCGCGGCTGAGCGCTCCACCGGGATAGCCAGCGTAAAGCGCGTCGTCGAAGTCGTAGATGCCCCGCCCGGCGTGATTCAGCAGTCGAGACTCGATGCCACCGAAACTGAGAGGGGATGCCTCGCGGCTGAGGAGAACAGTCGCGTCCGCGACCGCGCTAGCGAGGCGCCAGAGACGAACTTCAGCAGCGATGACCGCAACGGGGTTGCGAACAATGGCCGACAAGGGGTTGGCTGCGCGACCGAGGTAGGTGTGTCGATCCGCGTCAAGATCAAGCATCCGCAGCCATTCAAAGACTCGCACCCGAGCGCTGCTTCCTGTGCTCCCGTACGCGGAGACAGTGACGAGTTTCTGGAATCGCGACACAGACGAGAGCCTACGACGGGAGGGAGGCCGTTAGGATCATGACCGCGTCTGTGACACGAAAGGTCGAGCGGGTTCCATGAACGAGCCAGTGCACCACGTGCTCTTCGTCGTCAATTCGTACCCGCCCCGGGTCGGCGGCCTCGAAAATCACGTCGCGAGTTTGGCGTCTCGACTTGTCGACAGCGGCCACCGCGCGTCGGTCGTCACTATCGGCGACGGACCGGCATCTGCGTCCGTGTCCGAGCGGGGCGTACGGGTCACCCGAGTGAAGGGAATCCTCTCGATCGCTTCCGTGATCTCATTCCCCCTCCCGGGGACGACTAGGCGGATCGTCCGATTGATGGAAAACGAGAAGGTGACGGCCGTCTCGACGCACACGCGCTTCTTCCCCATGTCCCTGGTGGGTCTCGCTGTGGCGAAGCGCCTGGGAGTGCCGCTCCTCCACACCGAACACGGCTCGGCTCATGTACGGGGCGTCGCGCCTCTCATCGCCATCGCCAGCAGGATCGTGGACATGACCATGGGTCGGGCGGTCTTGAGGGGAGCCAGCGTCGTACTAGCTGTCTCGGAAGACGTGGCGACGTTCGTCTGGCGGCTCGCGGGGGTCCGGTCCACGCTGTTCTACAACGCCATCGATCTGCCCGCCAATATGCAGAACTCGACCCACCCAGAGCCCGAAATATGCAGGTTCGTCTTTGTCGGACGGATCGTTCCAGGGAAGGGCTGGGAGGACATGCTCGGTGCCGCTAGCCTCATCGTCAAGAAGAATCCGAGCATGCGCTTCACCGTCGAGATTCTGGGGGACGGGCCCGACCTCCACAGACTCGCCGAGCAGGTGGATCGCGCCGGGCTGGAGGCTGTGGTCATGGTACGTGGACGCGTCTCGCAGGCCGAGGTATTCGCCGTCTTGCGCGGCGCTGTGCTGGTGAATCCGACTCGGCTCGCGGAGGGATTCCAGACGACGTTGCTGGAGGCGCTAGCAGCAGGTGGGCAGATCGTCACCTATCCGGCGCCCGGAGTGGACCGTCTCCGTGCCGATGGTGCCCCCGTGTGGATTGCAGAGAGCACTACTGTCGAGGAGCTCGCTGAGCTGATGGTTACGAGCACTGATCGGCCGCTCCCAGCGTTGTCGGAGCGGAGCCTGAGCCAGTGGACCTGGCCCGAGCGAGCCCGGCAGTACCTGGAGCTCCTCGCCGAGGTCTAAGGGAGCGGCTTCGGTCAGTCTCCGTCGGCGACGTCCCGAGAGACGGGCTTGCGTAATTCGAGTTCGAGCAGCGCAACTCGCTCCGCAAGAGTCCGTGTCTTGCTCTCCAACCGAGTGAGCTCGGCGCTGTGCTGCAGGCAGACCAGGAACAAGATCGCGATGCTCACGAAGAAGACCAGGTTGACCGGCACCTCAATGCCAGTAACCTGCGCGGCCCAGGCCACCGTCCCCGGGAACACCCCAGCGATGAGCGCGAGTAGGCCGGCGAGAAACCACCACACAGCGTGGCGCTCACGAAGCCGTCCACGACGGAGGAGCTCCACGACCACTAGGAGAACTAGAGCCGCGGCAACGATGCCGATCAGATAGCTCGTCAGGCTCACGGTGCCTCCCTAACACTGTAGGACGACGCAGGGCGTACATGGGCGAACACCAAGGCTAGCCATGCTCTGCTGAGATAGGCGGCCGACCTCATCGGATTGTGGGACGGCGTCCCTCCTGCTCGCTCCCTCATTGCTGTCGGCACCTGCCGGATCACGAGTCCTGACCGAGCGGCGATCACGAGCGCTTCGATGGTGTCGCCCAGGTACTCGGCGGGATAGTGGGTGGCGAACAGCCGTATGGCGCGGCGGCCCGACGCCTTGAACCCCGAAGTGGTATCCGTCAGTCTCGTGCCCGCAGTGCGACTGAGAGTCCACGCAAGCACGACCATGGCCCATCTCCGCGGACCGCGAGCGATGTACTCCCCCTCCCCGGCGAACCGGGCTCCCAACACGAGGTCGGCGTGAGTCAGTTCGGCGATGAGTGCAGGCACGCCTGCTGGGTCATGCTGGCCGTCGGCATCGATCTGGACGACGACGTCGAAGTCATTCTCCAGTGCATAACGGAACCCGGTCCGCATCGCGCCTCCCACACCGAGGTTGAAGGGCAGCACCGCCACGTCCGCACCTGCAAAACGAGCTGCCTCCGGGGTCCCGTCGACGGACCCGTCATCGACGACCAGCACGTGCACGTCTGGAAGCATCGCGTAGACCTCCCTGACCACTCCCGCAACTGAAGCTTCTTCGTTGAACGCAGGCATCACGACGAGGACGCGTTGGGGCTCTTTAGTCACAGACTGAATGCTATCCATCGATTGACAACGCCAGCGAGACGATGCGCCTAAAGTTGCGCAACGTTCATTATCCTCGGCTGAAGTTGGGAGGTCACAACAATTGAGTCCAGTTGAGAGGCCAATGCCGCGACGACAGGGTGAGGCAGCGTAAAGTTGACGACATGATGGGCCGAGGGGTTGTGAGTACTGACAGACGTAGACCATTGTCGTTGGCCCTGATCCTCGTGTTGGCCGTGTCAAGTCTGTTTGGCGTGAACGCCACTATTGGACCTACACAGCCTTCGGAAGCTGCGGATCTGTCGCAATTCCGTGCGGGCAACATTATCGCGGACCAACTGTTCTTCAATCCGAACACGATGAGTGTGGCGGAGATTCAGACGTTCTTGGATCAAAAGGTTCCTGCGTGCAACACGGGCTACACCTGCCTAAAAGACTTCACGCAATCCACTTTCACCATCGCAGCCACACCCATGTGCGCGACCTACTTCGGGGCAGCGAATGAATCCGCCGCAAGGATCATCTACAAGGTTGCTCAAGCCTGTGGAATCAGCCCCAAGGTGATCTTGGTGATGCTCCAGAAGGAGCAAGGACTCGTCACACATACCGCGCCGAGTGCCAGTCGATATCGCGCCGCGATGGGCGCAGGCTGTCCCGATACAGCGGCATGTGACGCCAACTACTACGGTTTCTTCCAGCAGGTGCACTACGGCTCATACTTGTTGAAGAGGTATACGCAGCCCCCGGGAACCGGTGCAGGAACCCCGTGGCCAATCCGTTACGACCTGTGGCGACCAGTCGGACAAGTCACCGAACTCAGGCTTCATCCCAATGTGGACTGTGGTACGAAACCTGTGTTCATCGAGAATCAGGCCACGCACAGTCTCTACATCTACACCCCATACACACCAAACCAGGCCGCGCTACGCGCCGGTTATGGCCTCGGCGATTCGTGCTCTAGCTACGGTAATAGAAATTTCTTCAGTTACTACACGGACTGGTTTGGCAGCACCCAGATTCCGCCTCTGGTTAACCTCTCGGGGGGGCCGGCCGTACTCGGCGTTCCACAAGTAGGACAGTTCCTGAATGCATCCACAGGGCGAATCTCACCAGTTCCGGATTCCGTTTCATGCGTGTGGCTGCGCGGAGGAATCGCTATCGCGAACGAGGGAGGTTGTCTGTATCAGGTGAATCCTGACGATGTCGGTCTGCAGTTCGCAGTCAGCGTGACAAGTGTGCGCGCTGGATATCAAACGTTGACCCAGACAAGCGGTCCGACGCCACCCGTCACCGAGCCCCAGCCCGGGCTGGATGGGCTGAACCCGATCCTGCCCGCGCGTGTTGCGGAGACCCGCAGCGGGCCGGGTTATCTCTCCATCGATGGGCTCGTGCAGGGAGTGGGTGCTGTCGCACCCGGTCAAACCCTTCGCATTCCCATCCTGGGACGCGCCGGCGTACCCGCCAGCGGTGTCACAGCAGTCGCCCTGAACGTCACCGCCACCCAACCCACCACCTCAGGGTTTCTCACCGTCTTCCCCACGGGAGAATCCCGCCCCCTCACCTCGAACCTGAACTTCACCGCGGGACGAACCGTCGCCAACGCCGTCATCGCACCCGTGGGTGCGGACGGTTCCATCAGCATCTACAACCCCGATGGCAACACCCACATCATCGTCGACATCTCCGGCTGGTTCTCCAGCGATAACTTCACCTCTTTGACGCCCGCACGTATTGCGGAGACCCGCAGCGGGCCGGGTTATCTCTCCATCGATGGGC
>CAYWZI010000044.1:329-14751 GCA_964462815.1 uncultured Microbacteriaceae bacterium | reverse complement strand
GTTGCTTGAGCTCATACAACGGCTCGTCGGGCGAGGTCTCCCACGTGCCATAGGGAGTCGGGTCGAAGGTGTACTCGCCCGCGACGTCAGGGTTGGCCGCCGCCTCGATGAAGACATCGACGCTCGAGTCGCCGGGCGCGACCGGAAGCCACGAGTTGAGCGGGGCAATCGACTTGATGAGTGAACCATCGGGCCGGTACGCGAGCCCCTCGGCCTGAAAGCCCGAGCGCGAACGGTTGTAGCCGAAGTCAACGAGCACCTCGACGCGGGTTCCCGCCGGCGGTGCCGGCACCCATTCCGCTGGCAGCTCGCCCGTGACGCGCAACCACACCGTCGACCAGGCCCGACCCCAGCGCCAGCCGAGCTCGACGGGCTCGAACGACTGCTCGACGGCATGCTCGAAGGGCACGGGCTCGTCTGGCACCTGCCACGCGGTCGCAGTGAGCGGATGAGCATCCCGATACAGCGCCGGCGTCAGGTGATCGCGAACGAACCGGTCAATGCGAGCTTCGACGAGGTGGTGGTCGTTGTGCATAGGAGCCTTCGAGGTGTGGGGCGAACGGCAGTGGTCAGGTTAGTGAAGAGGAGTAACGCGCAACAGCCATGACGTCACGCCGACGGCGCCCTCGAGCGGGATGCCCGCCGCGACCAACTCGCCCCCCGAGCTCTCGCGCTCGACCCCGGTTGCCAGGTCGGTCACGGTGTAGCGGGCGCCCTCGTCGAGGCCGCGCGGGTGCACGGTTGCCGGGCGCGTGCCGCCCGCGGCCGCCGCACCCCCGGTAAGGAAGTCGTCGAGCTCGAACGCCGCGATGATCGCGCTGCCGTCGGGGTGGTCGAGCTGCATGGCGGGGGCACGTTCGCCCCACCCGCCGCGCACGGGGCTGGCGGTGAGGGGTTGCAGAACGCCGTCGCGCACGAAGGGCGCTACGGCGCGCTGGAAGAGATCGACATGCACGCGCAAGCGCTCGAGCAAGTCAGGTCGCAGTTCAGGCAGCCGGATGCTCACGCCAAACCGGTGCAGCATGGCCGCGCGCAGCATGGTGTCGAAGGCGTGCGCGTCGAGCCCGGGCCAATCGAGCTTCGTGGGCGGATAGTCGCCGCGCCACTGCGACCACGACCAGTGCAGAATGCCGACGGGCGGCAACAGGTTGCGCACACCCCACAGCACCTGAAGGTGGTGATCGGTCTGATCGGGGTCGCTCAAGAAGAAGCCGTGCACGTGGCGCGCGAGCCCGAGGTCGATGCGTAAGCCGCCCGACGAGCACGACTCGAGCATGAGGTCGGGGTGACGTTCGCGTAGGTGATCGAGCACCCCGTAGAGGCCTTCGTAGTGACGCAGCAGCCCGTCGCCCGCGCCGTGACCGTGGTCGGTGCGTGTGCAGCCGGCGTCGGGGTCGATGTTGAAGTCGAGCTTGATCCAGCGCGCGCCCGTCGTCGTAATGAGCGTGCTCATCGACTCGAGCACATGCTCGCGGCCTGCCGCCGAGCCCAGGCAGACGTAGCCCAAGAAGGTAGGGTCGGCCGGGTCGAGCGATTCGGTCTGCACGCGGTACGAGGGGTCGGCTCGCCGGCCCTCCACCGAGTGCGCCATGGCTTCAGGGTGCGCGGCGCGCAGCTTCGAGTTGGCCCCGACCGCTTCGGCTTCGATCCACATACCCGGCAGCACACCCGCATCGCGGATGCTCTGTCCGAGCGCGTCGAGCCCCGACGGAAACCGCGCGGTGTTGACACTTGACCAGTCGCCGCGTTGCTCTTGCCACCAGCTCGTGGGGTCGGCAACGCCGAACCAGCCCGCGTCGACGGTCGCCACGTCAATGCCGATCTCGTGGCCGATTCGCGCGTTGGCCGCAATGACCTGTTCGTCGACCTCTTGGTCTTCGTAGGGCCACCAGTGGTTCCACTCGACAGGCAGTGAATCGGTGAACGCGGTGCGGGGCAGCCAGTCGGCGGCGACGGCGCGCTGCAGGGTGACGGCGGCCGCATCCAGTGTCGACGCGACCGTCAGCACCACGCTCGGGGCCGTCACCGATTCACCGGGCGCGAGGTCGACCCAGAACTGCCACGGCGAGATTCCCGCGGTGATGAACCCACCCGCCATCGCGTGAATGTGCCAGTTGCCGCTGTAGGCCGGGGCGATCGTCAGCGCCGCGGGGCTCTGACCGCCCTCGCCGGGGCCCGTGCCCTCTCCACCGCGCTCGAGACCCAGCCACGGAATCATGCCGTGCGAACTGCGGCCCGAGCGACTTTCGAGCACGAGGTGGTGGCCCGCGTGTCCGTGCAGGGGCCGAAACTCATCGCCCCACGCGCTCGTGAAACCATGCGTGCGCCAGGCCGGACCGGTAGCGAGCGACAACGGGTCCATGCGCGTGATCGTGATCGGATGCTCGCTGTCGTTGCGCAGCGTCAGACCGAGTTCCCACACCGCGTAGCTGGCCACTCGGCGCGCGCTCCACGCGGCGTGCAGGCTCGTGCCCTCGCCCGTGTCGGCCAGCGTGCCCTCGATCGTGATGAGGTTCTCGGTGGCGTCGACGTGCGGCTCGACCCAGCGCTCGATAGACCGACGGTTGACCTCCACGAAAAGCGGGGAGACATCGCTCAGAATGGTGTCGTCGAGGGAGACCGTGAGGCGCCCTCCGTCGTCGGAGTGGGCGCGCAACATTGCGTCGGTCATATCGAGGTCCTCACCTGTAGTCTTTAGATCATACCTAAAGGGCACCCGTCTGTGGCATGTGCCTGCCCCACTTCCAGCGAAAGATCACCGCCCGTGGCATCTACCCCCTCTGCCCGCCCGGCACCCTCGTCCCCCTCTCGATTGCGCGTCGGCGTCATCGGCCTCGGCATGGGCTCCGTGCACCTCGAGGCCTACGCGGCCATGCCGGACGTTGAGGTTGTGGCCCTCGCCGGCAAAGAAGCCGATCGCCTCGCCGAGCTCGGTGCGCAGTACACCATCCCGCATCTGCTGGCCGACTGGGCCGACCTCGTCGCCCTGCCCGACCTCGACGCCGTGAGCGTCGCGACGCCCAACGCCTTGCACCACCCCATCACCGTGGCCGCGCTCGCCGCGGGCAAGCACGTCTTCTGCGAGAAGCCCATCGCCATCGACACCGCTCAAGCGCGCGAGATGGTGCAAGCGGCGCGCGACAACGACCGCGTGCTCGAAGTGGCGTTCAACCACCGCCGCCGTGCCGATGTGCAGTACGCCCGCACGTACCTCGAGAGTGTGGGCATCGGCCGCATCTATCACGCGCGTGCGTCGTGGAAGCGGCGCGCGGGCATCCCGGGCTTGCACTCGTGGTTCACGAGCAAGTCAATGGCGGGCGGTGGCGCGCTGATCGACCTCGGCCCGCACGTGCTCGATTCGCTGCTGTTCTTGCTTGGCGAGCCGCGCGTCGTCGCGGTGAGTGCCGTCACGCACGGCGAACTCGGCCGCGCGGGCTACGGCGCGATGGACCGGGACGACCAAATGGCGAGCACCAACCGAGCCTTCGAGGTCGAAGATCTCGCGAGCGCCCTCTTCCGGCTCGACAACGGCTCAAGCGTGGCCTTCGAAATCAGCTGGGCCGGCCACGCCGTCGACGATGAAGACATCTCAATTGAGCTACTCGGCGTCGACGGCGGCGTGCGACTCTTCGTGCCTCGGTATGCGAGCGATGACACCCTGCGCATTTACCGCGACGTGGCCGGCGCGCCCGTGACGATCACACCGGAGGTTCACGTGCCGGGCGGCGAGCATCCTCTCGTCATTCGGGAGTTCGTCGACGCGATCGCGGGGGGCAATTGGGATGCTCACCGCGGCGACTTCGCCCTGCATCGCACCGCGGTGCTCGACGCCTGCTACCGCTCGGCCGCCGAAGGCCGCGAGATTCGACTGGAGCCCTGATGACTGCACCCCTTCGCGTCACCGTGTGGAACGAGAACCGGCACGAGAACTACCCTGACTCGGTCACCGCCAAGCTGTATCCGACGGGCATGCACGGCGCGATTGCTGCGGGCCTCACGTCGCTGCTCGGCTCCGCCGTCGAGGTGCGCACCGCCACGCTCGACGAGCCCGAGCACGGCCTGCCCCAGTCAGTCGTGGATTCGCCCGATGTGTTGCTGTGGTGGGGCCACGAGGCTCACCCCGAGGTCGACGACACCGTGGTCGACCGCCTCTACGACGCCGTACTCGGCGGCATGGGAATCATCGTGCTGCACTCGGGCCACTACTCGAAGATCTTCAAGAAGCTCATGGGCACCACGTGCTCACTTCGGTGGCGCAACGACGGCGACCGCGAAGTGGTCTGGACCGTCGATCCCACCCACCCCATCGCGGCGGGCGTGCCCGACCCGCTGGTCATCGAGGCTCAAGAGATGTACGGCGAGTTCTTCGACATTCCCACCCCTGAAGAGCTCATTTTCATCTCGTCGTTCTCGGGCGGCGAAGTGTTCCGGTCGGGCTGCACGTGGACTCGCGGGCACGGGCGGGTCTTCTACTTCTCGCCGGGCGACCAGGAGTACCCGGTCTACAACGACCCGAACATCCACCGCGTGCTCGCCAACGGCGTTCAGTGGGCGGCCCCCACGCGCCGCGGCCCCGCGATCGACGCGACCTTCCACGCGCGCGGCTGGTTCGACGCGTAGGGACGGATGGCGTGGCTGCGATGAGTCGAGACTCTCGACCTATCCGCGAGCACTCCATTCTGCGTTCAGGGCTACGGTCATGGACGCCACTCGGGCGAGTCGGGGAGGAGCCCCCACAACGAAGTCTCTGATGGTGCTTCAGGGGGTATACGAACACCGCTGATCGCTCGTCGAGCGCGCTCATCGGTTCTCACTAACTCGGCAAGCCACTCGAGGCGTTCCAGAGACGCCTTCTCCACCCAGGGCTGCAAGTACCCCTGACCGAACGTGGCCAACAAGTCTTCGTCGTGGTGGCGCAAGATCAGAAGGAGTAGTTCATCTGACTTGGCCGTGCACCCGATGAACTCGCCAACGACGTCGACCCAGTGGTCCTCTTGTTCTGAGCCCATATTCGCGATCCTCGATGCTCGATCCGGCCGTGACCAATAGAACCTCTCTTGGCTCACGAAACCTCTCGTGAGTCGAAGAAGGTGCTCTTCGTAGTCGTCGTTGGGCATCACGGCGTTAGCCTGCCATGACGCACGGCTTTCATGGCCTCATGTGTGGGCCATAGCCGCGCTCCGCATGCGGCGATGCAGACTCGCGAGGCCGGACGCTCGGGCAGCCCGGCCCCGCGAGAGACTGTGCTGACTAGCGGCTGACGCCGACCTGCAGGCCCTGCATGACGTACTTCGACGCGAAGATCAGAAGCAGCAGGGGCACCGACGCGGTGATGAACAAGCCCGCCGACACCAACGGCTGATCGGTCAAGAAGCGAGTGCCGATGCTCGCGAGCGTTGGTGTGAGGAGCTTCATCGATTGTTCCGGAATGAGGATGAGCGCCCAGAGAAGCTCGTTCCAGACTCCCAAGAACTGCAACACCGCCAAGGTTGCGATGCCGCTCGACCCCATCGGAAGGATGATCGACCACAGCGTGCGGAAGAACCCCGCGCCGTCGATTCGAGCCGCTTCGATGACCTCGACAGGGATACCCCTAAAGGAGAGCGACAGGAAGAACACCGCGAACGGCAACGCACCCGACACATAGACCAGGATCAGCCCCCAGTAGCTGCCAATCAGGCCTAGGCGCGCCAGCATCACATACGTCGGAATGATGAGCACCGCGCCGGGGATCAGCATGAGCGACACGAAGATGGCGGTCGCGTACTTGGCCCCCGGAACCGGGTACTTCGCGAGAGCGTAGCCCGCGAGGGTCGCCAGAATCAGAACGAGCACAATCGTGACGACCGCGACATACAAGCTGTTCAAGAACGCTTGACCGACCCCGTAGACCTCGATAAGGCGGAGATAGTTGTCGAATGTCCACTCCCCCGGCAAGCCGAACGGGTCTCGCAGGTAGTCGACGTTGGGTCGTGCGGAGGTGATGATGACGAAGTACAGCGGGTAGACGATCGACGTCGCCACGAGCGCCAGAATGATGAACACAGGACCATTCGCGCGTCCGGAGGTCAAGCGCTTGCTAATGATTTGTTCTTCAGCCACGATCAGTCCTCCTCCTGCAACTTGAAGACCTTGTTTTGCAGCAGGGTCAAGACGCCGATGAAGATGAACAGCATCACGGCGAGAGCGGCTCCCGAACCGAGGTTCGAGCTCGAGAACGCTCGCAAGTAGACGAGGTAGTCGATCGTGGTGGTGTCAAACCCGGGGCCTCCCGCAGTCATGACGAACACGAAGCCGAATAGACCGGTGAAGGTGTAAATCACGTTGATGATGAAGACGAAGCCCAGCACGCGACGGATGTTCGGCAGGGTGATGTACCAGAGCCGTTTCCACCAACCGGCGCCGTCGATGGCAGCCGCTTCGAATACCGCGGGATTAATGGCGGTGAGGCCGGCAAACAAGAGCAGCGACATGTAGCCGAAGCCCGACCACACGAGGGCAAGAATGATGATCGCGATGGCGATGTTGCCGTCGGTAAAGAACTCGATCGGTTCGACTCCGAAGAGCCCAAGCGCTTGGTTGACGCCACCGTAGTAGCCAAATGCATTGCGGAACATGATGCCGATGACGGCGATCGAGAGCACGTTCGGCAAGAAGAAGATGACGCGGAAGAACTTCCACCCGCGAACTCGCTCAAAGAGCAAGACGGAGACCACGACCGCGACGAAGATAACCAGCGGAATCGCGATCAGATACTTCAGGTTGTTGACGAAGACCTGCTGCACGATGGGGTCGGTGACCATGGCGATGTAGTTCTCGAACCATCGCCACTCGAAGGTCAAGCCGTTCGTGCGCGTGAATGAGATGAAAAAGGCGAACGCGATGGGATACGCCGAGAAGGCAACGACAAGCAGCAGTGCGGGCAACACGGCAAGCAGGCCGATCAGGCGGTCCTTCTTGTGAAGGGCTCCGGGTCGGCGGGGTTTCACAGAGGGGTCCCCGCCCGTGGGTGCCGCCGAAGCGGCACCCACGCGCGAGGTCAGAGACGCAATACTCACAGGTTTGCGATCTCCTGCTCGTACGACGCTTGCAACTGAGCGACGGCATCCTCAGGAGAGAGGGTGCCCAGGAACACAGCTGCGTTGACCCGGTAGAACAGGTCGATCGTTGCCTGCGGCATGACACTGTCGAAGGCGAACGTGACGCCGTCGGTCGATGCTGCGAGCTGCTCGAACTGCTCCCGGAGCAGCGGGTTCTGGATCTTCGAGGGGTCTCCGTCAGGGTGGTTGGAGCCCTGCGTCTGGTAGATCTCGACGAAGAGGTCCTGGTTCGCCGGGTCTGCCAGGAACTCGAGGAACTCCACGGCGAGCGCTTCGTTGCGGGCCGTGTTGGTGATCGAGAGCGCGATCTCCGGGCCTCCAGCGCCGATCGCGGGGAAGGGCGCTCCCTCCAGCGTCGGGATGAAGAACGAGCTCACGTTTCCTTCGCCGAAGCTCTCGAGCATGAGGTTGTTCTCCCAGCTACCGACGAGGTAGTACGCCGCGCCACCTTCGATGAAGAGCGGCGCGCCTCCGCCGCCCAGTGAGCCGGCATCGGGGTTGGTGAGTCCACTCGCACCCCAGTCGGCGAACGCCTGGTAGGCCTCCACCATCGCGGGGTCGTCGACCCGAACTTCACCGGCGAACATCTCCGTGAAGACGGTCTCGCCGAGTTCACCACCGACGAGAGCCGTGATGAACCACGCGCCGACGTAACCTTCGAGGTTGGCGACAGAGAAGCCAACCGCGTCGGTGTTGTCCATGACCTGCTGGCCATTCTCGAGCAGCTCTTCCCACGTCGCCGGCCGGTCTGCCGGGTCGAGACCAGCCTCTTCCAGAATCGCGTGGTTCTGGAAGATTGTGAAGAGGTTGCCAGCGCCGTAGGGCATGCCGAGGATGCGGCCGTTCGGGTCATAGCCCTCGCGGTTCACGTTGAACCCCTGAAGCGCGTCGAGGGTCTCCTGCGACAGCAGGGGCTCGAGGTCGACGAAGAAGTCACCGAACGAGATGGTCGGACCACCCGCGTACTGCACGCGCATGTCGGGACCGGTGCCAGCGATCATCGCCGCCTGGAACGCAGCGCTGTTCGACGAGATGTCGCCGCCCTGCTGGACGACGGTGACGTCGACGCCGGGGTTCGCCTCCTCGAATGCCACGCCCATCCGGTCGAGGAACGAGTTCTCGAGGTCGGGGTCACCGTTCTCGAGGGTCCGGCCAAGAATGCCGGTGTCCCAGATGAGAAGCTCTTGGACCTCTCCCTCTGCGGGAGTCGCCGGGGCGCACGCGGTCAGACCGACCATGACGCCCGCCGTGAGGAGCGCGAGCGCTCCTGCCTGTCGTTTCTTCATTGCTGTGTCCTTCCATTCGGAGCACTCGACTGGCGGAAGCCGGTCGGGGTGTTTCGCCTGCACGACACCGCTGCACAGGTGCAGAGAGACCGAGCGGCGAGCTTCGGGCGGGCCGGGGTGCCCGTCGAAGAGCAGAAGGCGTATGCACGGGCAGGCAGGCAGGGCACAACGCCGGCGATAGCCGGGGTAGCCCACATCATCTGCGACATCATTGTCCCGTTCTCACACGTCATGGAAAAACCACGCTTGGTTCGCCATTAGATCATACCTAGCGTCGGTTTGTGCAAGCATTCCGACCGAATCGTTATCAATCTTTCGCGCGACGTGTCGCCTAACGTATGATCTAATGATGCATCGCATGGTGGCGATCGTGGGCTCAAGTCTGAGACCTCCGCGGTGCGAGCACAATCCCTTGATCGCGAAGGCGGGAAACGGCCCATGAAGATCGACTCCGTCGACTTTTTCTACGCATCAATGCCCGAGGTGACGCTCGAGGCTGATGGCAGCCAAGACGCTTTGCTCGTGCGCGTGGTCGCCGACGGTCATGTGGGTTGGGGCGAGAGCGAAGCCTCGCCCCTCACCTCGATTGCAGCATTCGTGACCCCGCGCTCGCACGGCGTCTGCCAGCCCGTTGCGGCATCCGTCATCGGCGAGACGGTCAACGGCCCCGACGACATCTACCGCATTGCCCGAAACGTGGGTCGCAACAGCATGGACCTTTTGCAGGCCGGCCACACCTGGTCGGGCATCGAGGTTGCCCTGTGGGATCTCCTCGGGCGCGTCCGAGAAGAGCCGATCTGGCGCCTCCTGGGCTACACCCAGAACTACGCCAAGATGCCCTATGCCTCGATGCTGATGGGCGACACCCCCCAAGGCACACTCGACCGCGCTCGTCTCGCACGCACGAACGGTTTCCGTGCCGTCAAGTTCGGCTGGGGCAGCTACGGCACGGGTTCGGCCGCCGACGATGCCGACCACGTGGCAGCTGCCCGAGAAGGTCTCGGTGACGACGCACAGTTGCTCATCGACGCCGGTCAGATCTGGGGTGACGACGTCGATGCGGCCATCGCTCGACTCGACGCGCTCGAGAAGGCACACGCCACCTGGCTCGAAGAGCCCTTCGTGCCGCACGCCTACGTTGCCCACGCAGCGCTCGCGTCGCGCGCGCGCACGGTCGGCATCGCTGGTGGAGAAGGTGCCCACACGGTGCACATGGCGACGAACCTCATCGACTATGGCGGGGTGCGGTTCATTCAAGTCGACTCGGCGCGCATCGGCGGCATTGGTCCGTCGAAGGCCGTCGCCGATCACGCTGTTCACCACGGTGTGACCTACGTCAACCACACCTTCACGTCGCACCTCGCACTGTCGGCCTCGATGCAGCCTTTCGCGGGTCTCGCCGACCACCGCATTTGCGAATACCCCGTCGAACCCAAGACCGTGGCCCTGGCGATTTCGAGCAACCACATCCTCCCGGACCACAATGGAGAGGTGCGCGCTCCCGACGCCCCGGGCCTCGGAATTGAGGTCGACCTCGCCGGCCTCGTGCCCTACCTGCGCCACGTTGAGATCTCGGTGGATCACGAGCGCGTCTTCACGAGCCCCGAGGTGCCGCATAAGGTGAGTGCTGTCGTCTAGGCACAGGGAGGCTCGCGTATGGCGGAGATTGCCGGTGATAGTGATCGCGGAGCGGGCTACTCCATGCGCGGACTTCAAGGCCGCGTCATCGACGGCGTCGGTCGCGAGATCGTGGGCGGCCGATACGCACCGGGCGACCTTCTGCCGAAAGAAGCCGAGCTCACCGATCAGTACGGCGTCTCTCGCACCTCGGTTCGGGAGGGCATGCGTGTGCTCGCGGCAAAAGGTCTTGTGGACATCCGTCAGAAAATCGGCACGCGCGTGCGGCAGCCCGAGGGCTGGAACGTCTTCGACAGCGACATTCTGCGGTGGCACAGCGATGTCGGAAAAGGCGACGAGATCATGCGTAACCTCGTTGAGGTTCGCCAGATCATGGAGCCCGCCGCCGCTCGGCTCGCCGCCGGTCGAGCGTCGATGGACGACTTGCGCCGCATGGACGACGCCCTCGCCGGCATGGCCGCGTCGGCAACCGATCGCGAAGGCTATGCGCACGCCGACGTTGAGTTTCACTTGGCCGTCTACGCCGCGTCAAACAACGTGCTGCTGCGCCAGTTCGGCAGCGTGGTCGCCGACTTCATGTACGCCTCGTTCAACGTGCAGCAAGCGACCGCTGCCGACGATGATGTGTTTCTCGAAGATGCTGCGACGCACGCCGCCGTCTTCGAAGCCATCAACCGTGGCAACGGCGAGAAGGCGGCCGAGGCGATGTTGCACGTCGTGCTCGATGGCAAGAACGCCCTCATCAAGGCACTTAGCGACCAGCGCGATGGTGCGCACTCCAGCTGATTGCGCGAGGCGCACGGGATGACCGCACAACCGGCCGTGCACCTCGAGCGCGGCGGCATCAGCGCTGTCGTGCTGCCCGACGAAGGCGGCGTGCTGGTCGACCTGCTCGTACACGGGCGCCCGGTGCTCGCGTCGACGCCGTGGGCGCAAGAGGTCGTGCCGGCACTCCGTCCTTCTCGAACAGAAGAGACCTGGGTCGAGCAGTGGCGCGGCGGCTGGCAACTCTGCTTCCCGACCGCGGGCCAGCCAAACCCCGCCGCCACGGTTGCCGAAGGCTTTCACGGTGCGGCGTCACAGGCCCCATGGCTGGCGGTTGCGCACACACCCGACACCGTCGCCCTCGGGTGGGCCGACGCCGAACGATTGAGCGCTGAGCGCATCTGGCGGCTCACCGAAGACGGTGTAACGGTGGCCACTCGTGCGGTGAACGCGGGTGACGAACCGCGCGTGCTCGTGATTGCCGAGCACCTCATCCTTGGCGGAGACGTGCTCGCGGCACCACTCGTGATCGACGTGCCGTCGTCGACTCAGCTGCGGCCGCTCGACTATGCGGGCCTGCCCGAGGGTGAGCCGCGGGCGTGGCCGGGCGACCCGGCCGATCGCTGGACGGCCGTCAACCGAGCGACTCCGGCCCGCGTGACCGGGCTTGCGGGCGTGCAACCCCAGCGCATCGGCGTGCGCGGCGATCACGTCGAGGTGCTCGTTGAGTGGCAGGGCTCAGCCCTGCCCCACGCGCTGCTCTGGGAAGAACTCGCCGTCTCAACCGAGCACCCCTGGAACGGGCAAGTCGTCGCGCTCGGTATCGAACCAACGTCGACCCCGCACGGCGCGGGCACGGCGCTCGACGTCGCGCTCGTGCACCTGCCCCCCGGGGGCGAGCTCACCTGGAGCGTCTCGCTCAGCGTGCGCTGGGCATCCACCACTGCATCGCCCATGACGGAGGAATCATGACACCGCTACGCACCCTCGTGACCGGCTCGGCCAATGGCATCGGCGCTGCGATCGCCGACCGACTGCGCGCCCGCGGCGACGAGGTCGTCGGGCTTGACCGCGAAGACGGCGAGGGCGTCATTCTCACCGACCTTGCTGACCCCGACGCTCGAGCGCAGGGTGTCGCCGCCGCGGTCGAGCGCCTCGGCGGCGTCGACGTTCTCGTGACCGTCGCCGGCATCTTTCGCCAGGGCTCCATTCATGACAGCGGCTTCGACGATTGGCGGGCGGTGTGGGCCGTGAATCTGGATGCTCCGCTCGACCTCATGCGGATGCTCACGCCCGGCATGGTCGAGCGGGGGTTCGGCCGCATCGTCACGATCACGAGTGTGCATGCTCGGCAAGCACAGCCCGGCTGCCTCGCCTATGACGTCTCGAAGGCGGGGCTCGAGGCGGCAACGCGGTCTGCCGCACTCGATCTCGCCGCGCACGGAGTGCTCGCCAACGCCGTCGCCCCCGGCTTCGTGCGCACCCGCATGAGCCTGCTGCCTGACGGCACTGACGAGACCGACACCGATGCATTCCGGCAGCGGTATGTCGAGAGCGGAAAACTGCCGCTCGGTCGCGGGGCAATGCCCGACGAGGTCGCTCCGGCCGTCGACTTTCTCACGGCGCGCGAGAACACCTACATCACTGGCCAGGTGCTGACCGTTGACGGCGGTCTCACCATGACGTTCTAGGGGCACAAGATCATGACGATGCTCGACGGTCTGGGCTTTCCTGAAGCGCTTCGCTGGCGCGATGGCGCGCTGTGGTTCAGCGACATGTTCCGCTCGCGCGTCGTGCGGTGGGAGCCCGGCTCGCCAGCCGAGACGGTACTCGACCTCGCCGGCGGTGGGCCGACGGTGCCGGGTGGCCTCGGCTGGCTGCCCGACGGCTCGCTCCTCATCGTCGATTGCGAGCAACGCCGGGTGCTGCGGTTGCACGACGGTGCTGTGACGGTTCACGCCGACCTCGCCGAGGTCATGACACATTCCGCGAACGACATGCACGTTGATCCCGACGGCACAGCGTGGGTCGGCGGCTACGGATTCGACCCCGAGAACGATGCGCCGGTGCCCTCGGCGCTCGTGCGGGTCGCACCCGACGGGCACGTGTCGACCACAGCATCCGGCTTCGTCTTTCCGAACGGATGCGAGCGCGACGCAACGGGCGCACTGCTCGTCGCGGAGACCTTCGCCGACCGGGTGTCCGTCATGACGGCCGATGGCGAGGTCGAGGTGCGCGCGCGGCTCGAGTCAGGCAGCGGCCCCGACGGACTGTCGATCGCCCCCGATGGCACGGTTTATGTCGCGCTTGCCTTTGCGGGCGCCCTCGCGCGCCTCGCACCTACGAACGCGGGTCGGGATGCTCCCACCGACCTGATCTACCGCGCCGAGCCCATCGACGCGGGGCCGGGCGCCGGGCCGCTCGGTGTCTACGACTGCGCCGCGCACCCCGACGGGCGCCGCATCGCGATCGCGATGGCGAGCCTCGACGAAGGTCTCGCCGATCGTGTCGACACGGGCCGCATTGTCATCGTTGCTCTGCCCTGAGCGAAACTGCCGCGAATGACCGCATCCGGCCACCCCAGTGTCGCCCGCGGCGGGTAGCATCCCCCGCATGGCATTTATCGAAGCCGAAGGGCTCGTCAAGACATATACGCCGAAGGGCGCGCCCGTCGTGCGCGCGCTCGATGGCCTCGACCTCGAGGTGCCGCAGGGCACCGTCACTGCTCTGCTCGGCCCCAACGGCGCTGGCAAGACCACCACGGTCAAGGTGCTCACGACCCTGATCAAGCCCGACTCGGGCCGTGCTGTCATCAACGGAGTCGACGTACTCGACGACCCGCAGTCGATCCGTCGCATGATCGGCGCGAGCGGCCAGTACGCCGCGGTTGACGAGAACCTCACGGGGCTCGAGAACCTCATGATGGTCGGGCGGCTGTATCACTTGGGCGGCAAGGTCGCGCGCCAGCGTGCGAGCGAGCTCATCGAGCTGTTCGACCTCACCGAAGCTCAGAACCGACCAGTCAAGGGCTACTCGGGGGGTATGCGTCGACGCATCGACCTCGCGGGTGCGCTCGTGATCAAGCCCCCGGTGCTCTTCCTCGACGAGCCCACGACGGGTCTCGACCCGCGCAGCCGGCTCGGCCTGTGGGACGTCATCGAGAAGCTCGTCTCCGACGGCACGACGGTGCTGCTCACGACGCAGTACCTCGAAGAAGCCGACCGCCTCGCCGACTCGATCTCGGTCATCGACAACGGAACGGTCATCGCGAAGGGCACAGCCGACGAGTTGAAGGCATCGGTCGGTGGTCAGCGGGTCGCGTTGACGGTCGTTGATGAGGCCGATGGGGATGCCGTTCGCACCCTGCTCGCGACGCACGGCACGGGCGAGCCCGTCGTGACGGGTGGCCGCACCTGGGTCGTTCCGGTGAGCGATGGTCCGGCGGCTCTCGCCGCGATCGTCGGCGCCGCCTCGCGCGACGGAATCGCCCTGCACGACGCCGGCATGCGTCGACCCACCCTCGACGACGTCTTCCTCCAACTCACGGGGCACGTCGCCGAAGAGACTGACGAGACCACGGAGAGTGCGGCATGAGCGCCACAACTATCGCGACAACGGAATCTGGCACCCTGA
>CAYWZI010000044.1:0-319 GCA_964462815.1 uncultured Microbacteriaceae bacterium | reverse complement strand
AGCGCGCTCTCGCGCTTCATCAGCGACGGCTGGGTGACCACGTGGCGCAACCTGATGAAGATCATCCGCGTGCCCGAGATTCTGCTGTTCTCGCTCATTCAACCGATCATGTTCGTGCTGCTCTTCACCTACGTGTTTGGCGCTGCGATCGACATTCCCGGTGACGGCTACACCTCGTTTTTGATGGCGGGCATCTTCGCGCAGACCGTCGTGTTTGGCTCCACCTATTCGGGCTCCGCGATGGCGCAAGACCTCAAAGACGGCATCATCGACCGATTCCGCACGCTGCCGAGGAACGGTGCGGCGGTACTCGTCGGGC
>CAYWZI010000043.1:0-14901 GCA_964462815.1 uncultured Microbacteriaceae bacterium | reverse complement strand
CTACGAGCGACTTCGACGTCTAGATCTCGACGAGCAACTGGTTGATGGTCACGGTGTCGCCGGGCTTGACGCGCCACGACACGATCTCGGCCTCAGTGAGGCCTTCCCCGACATCGGGGAGCGGGAACTCGGAGATGCTCACGATTCCTCCAGTGCGATCAGTAGGCCAGGGCACGGTCGACCGCGTGCAAAATGCGGTCGACGTCGGGCAAGTAGGCGCCCTCGAGTTTGGCAGGGGGGAACGGGGTGTCGTAACCGCTGACACGCAGCACGGGGGCTTCGAGCGAGTAGAACGCTTTCTCGGTCACCGTGGCGGCGATCTCTGAACCGATGCTCACCGTGCCCGGAGCCTCCTGCGCCACGACCAGTCGCCCGGTGCGCCGCACCGAGTCGAGCAGCGGCGTGTAATCGATCGGAGCGAGCGATCGAAGGTCGACGACCTCAACGCTCGTGCCCTCCTCGGCCGCGACCTCGGCAGCATCGAGCAACATGCTCACCATCGCGCCGTGGCCGACGACCGTCACGTCCGTACCGGAGCGAACGACGCGTGACGCGTGCAGCTCGACGCCAGCGCCGTCGAGATCGACCTCGCCCTTCGGCCAGTAGCGGCTCTTCGGCTCGAAGAAGAGAACGGGGTCAGTGCTCGCGATCGCCTGTTGAATCATCCAGTAGGCGTCGTGCGGCGTCGCCGGGCTGACGAGTCGCAACCCCGGCGTGTGGGCGAAGTAGGCCTCGGGGCTCTCTTGGTGGTGCTCGACGGCACCGATGTGCCCGCCATACGGAACGCGAATGACGACGGGCAACTGCAACGACCCCTCGTGGCGGGCCGTGAGCTTTGCCAACTGCGACGTGATCTGATCGAAGCCAGGAAAGATGAACCCGTCGAACTGAATCTCGCAGACCGGTCGATACCCGCGCATGGCGAGGCCGATCGCGGTGCCGATGATGCCCGACTCGGCGAGCGGCGTGTCGAGCACCCGCGTTGCACCGAACTGCGCCTGCAGGCCCTCGGTCACACGAAAGACTCCGCCCAACGGCCCGATGTCTTCGCCCATGAGGAGCACCTTGTCGTCCGCCGTCATTGCGGCGGCAAGACCCGCGTTGAGGGCCTTTGCCATGGTCATGGTCTCAACGGACATTAGGCACCCCCTTCGAACGAGGCCTCGTAGTCGGCGAGTTGCTGACGCTGAGCATCCATGACCGGATGCTGTTGGCTGTAGACGTTCGCGAACATCGAATCGGCGAGCGGCGGCTCAAGCGCAAGAGTGCGGGCGCGCGCTTCTGACGCGAACTGCTCTGCCTCGTCGTGCACCTCGGCGAAGAACGCATCGCCCTCGCCCAACCCGCGAAGGTACGTCTCGAATCGGGCGATCGGGTCGCGCTCTTGCCAGTAGTGCAGCTCGTCGTCGTCGCGGTACTTGGTCGGGTCATCACTCGTCGTGTGAGCGCCGATGCGGTACGTGAGCGCCTCGATGAATTGCGGCCCGCCGCCCCCACGGGCGGCATCGAGGCTCGCCGCGGTCGCGGCGTAACTCATGAGCACGTCGTTGCCGTCGATCTGCACGCTCGGAATGCCGAAGCCGCGGGGCCGGTGAAAGAGCGGCGTGCGCGATTGAACCCGCACGGGCACCGAGATGGCCCAGTGATTGTTCTGCAAGAAGAACACTTGCGGGGTCTGGTAGCTCTGCGCGAAGACGAACGCTTCGTTGACGTCGCCCTGGCTCGTGGCGCCGTCGCCGAAGTAGACGATCACGGCGGTGTCCTTCTGAGGGTCTCCCGTACCGACGAGCCCGTCGAACTGCACGCCCATCGCATAACCGGTGGCGTGCAATGCCTGCGACCCGATGACGAGTGTGTAGAGGTGGAAGTTTCCCGTCTCTTCGGGAATCCAGCCGCCGTGCGTGTGACCGCGCAGCATCGTGATGATCTTCACGAGGTCAAGGCCGCGAATGTGCCCGACGGCGTGCTCGCGGTAGGCCGGGAAGATGTGGTCTTGAGCGCGGGCCGCGAAACCCGACCCCACTTGGGCAGCCTCTTGGCCGACGCTCGGAATCCACAGCGCCAACTGGCCCTGTCGTTGAAGATTGCCCGCCTCGATATCCAAGCGGCGCACCACGGACATCGTTCGATAGAACTCGCGCAGCTGCTGCTCGGTGAGCGCGTCGACGTAGGGCAAGTAGGCCTCGGTGGCCTCGCTGTCGACGCGAGTTCCGTCCGGTGCCAATAGCTGGAGGGTCTCCGGCGTGTACGACATGGATTCCACTCTAGGCCCGTCGGTAGGCCCCCTGGTCAGAGGGTTCGAACAACCTCACCCGCGACGCGCAGAAGAGTAGCGACAGACTCAGCCTCGCCGATCGACACGCGGATGCCCTCCGGAGCGAAGGCGCGCACAACGAGCCCCGCAGCAGCAAAGGCCTCGGCCGTGCTCGCCGTCGCGGCACCCGTGGGCAGCCACACGAAGTTGCCCTGCGAAACGGGGAGATTCCATCCTTGTTCACGCAGCGCAGCCTGCACCTCGTCACGCCTCGTCGCGAGTGTGTCGACCAGGGCGAAGAGCTCGTCTTCATGATCGAGCGCGGCGAGCACGCCCCGCTGGGCGGCGGCGGTTACCGACAGAGGAATCGCCGTGCTGCGCGCTGCCTGCACGATCGCGGGGTGAGCGACGGCGTAACCCACGCGGAGACCGGCGAGCCCGTAGGCCTTGGAGAAGGTTCGCAAGACCACCAGGTTCGGGTATCGACCAATGAGCGAGGCTCCGTCGACCGAGCGGTCGTCCCGCACGAACTCGACATAGGCCTCATCGAGAATGACAAGGAGGTCGGTGGGCACCGCCGCCATGAACGCCTCGAACTCGTCGGCGGTCACGATGGTGCCGGTGGGGTTATTGGGCGTGCAGACGATCACCACGCGCGTGCGATCGGTGACGGCCGCGGCCATGGCGACGAGGTCGTGCCGCGCGTCGGCGAGCAACGGCACTCCGACCCCCGTTGCGCCCGCGACCGTGATGAGGCCCGGATACGCCTCAAAGCTGCGCCAGGCATAAACGACGTCGTCTCCTACCGAGGCGGCGGCGCTGATGAGTTGCGCGAGGATCGCGACTGATCCCGACCCCACGATGATCTCGTCGGGCGTCACCCCGTGCCGCTCGGCTAATCGCTCGCGGACAGCGAGCGCCGACGCATCCGGGTACCGATTGATATCGAGATCACGAATCGCGGCAAGCACCGCAGGGTGCGGCGGAAATGGGTTCTCATTGCTCGAGAGCTTGAAGGCATCAGCGGCCGCCGCGCGGCCTTGTGTGTAGGCAGGAAGCGCAATGATCTCGGGGCGCAATCGAACGGGAGCAGGCACCCTGTCAGCCTACGTCGACCCGCTCGTCATCGGATGGTCGTTTGCGGGGTGATGGCGCTCTCGGCATAGTTGATGCATGGCCCGTTTTCTGATTCGCCTCATCATCAACACGATCGCCCTCTGGCTGACGACGCTCATCGTCGCCGGGGTTTCCGTTGTCTCCTACGGAGCTGAGGGCGACACCGTGGCCCTCGTGCTCACGTATCTGCTGGTCGGTTTCATCTTCGGCCTGGTCAACGGGCTCATCGGCAACGCCATTCGCATCGTTGCTTTCCCGATTTACATTTTGACCCTGGGCCTCATCGCCCTCGTTGTCAACGGCTTGCTCTTGCTGTTGGTGGCGTGGATCTCGAGCCTGCTGGGCTTCGGCCTTGTCGTCGACGGATTCTGGTGGGGCGTGCTCGGAGCCGTTGTGCTCGGCTTGCTGAGCTGGCTCATCGGCATCGTGTTGCGTCCGCTCATGGGACGCAATCGCAGCTGAGTCGCCGATCATTCGGTGGTGCGGCCGATGCGGGTCGCCGTGAAGACGAACCGCTGACCTTCTGCAGTGGCGGTCGGCAGCGCAGCGATCGTCGACTGCAGGAGGCGGTGATCGTGTGCGTCAACCGCGGCAGCCGTCGCGGCATACCGATCACGATCGTGCGCGGGCAACGCGCCATCGGTCGCTGAATCGGCCGTCAGTGCATCAGCGCGGACGATAACAGCGGTTGTCTCGCGACGGATGCCCGACAAGACGGGCACGAGATCCTCGCGGTGCTCGATCACAATCGCTGGGTAGTCGCCCTGCACCGGCATGCCGCCCGTGGGTGCACCCACCGTCACGAGGCCGGTCGTGTTCCACTGACCCGACTCGGCGAGCACGGTCGCGATCGCTCCACCCTGCGAATAGCCAGTGAAGGTCACCGACGAGTCGGCCGTCACTCCCGCGGCGATCATCGCCGCACGCACCGCTTGCATCGAACTCGCGTCCTGCTCAGCGACGAGAGCCACATTGCTCGCCATGTCCCACGGGCGGTCGCCGCCGAGTTCGGCCTTCGAATCGGTGCCCGCGATGTACACCTCGAAGTGCCACGAACCGTCCGACAGCGGGTACCGCTCGATCACGATGGGCGTCGCGGGATCGGGGACACGTTCGACGCGATCGGCGAGGGACGCAGGAGGGATGCTCGCCGGTGGTGAGCCGCCACGACGGTAGTCCGACTCCACGCGGTCGATACGCACCGGCGCCACGCCACTTGTTCCCGAGAGAGCCGCGAGGCCAAGAACGGCGAGCGCCGCGGAGTCGATGCCCGAGACCCCCAGGCCGGTTTCCCCCAGTGCGGCGACGAGTGGCGGCGGTACGCTCATGGCGCCGAGCGCAGCGTCGTCAACGAGCGACAGTGCCACGCGAAGGAGCGACACCACACGCGGGTCGCTCAATGCTGGCTGCAGGGGTTCGACCACGCCCCGCGCTCCCTCGGTGACGGTGTCGCGCATCGCTGAGGGCAGGATTCCCCACACCGCCGCAGTCACGACAGCGGCATTCACGACTGCGGGGACCACCACGATGCCGAGCCGGCTCGCGATGAGCCCGACCGCGGCCGCCAGCTGCGCGACGACGGCCTCGATGGCAGTCGCTGCGACCCGCTCCGTGGTGCTGTACAGCTCGACAGCTGCCCCGAGCGCCCCGGACAACTCGTGAAGGCGCTCCCCTGCGCGTCGAATCAGTCGATCACTCTCAACGAGTTCAGCCTCACGAGCGGCGCTGTCGTGGGAGCGCAGTGGCTGCAGCCGCATGACGATGTCGGCGCACTCTGCACTCGCGCGCGCCAGACGGTGCCGCAACTCGGTGAGGTGCTCGGTCGCTACCGAGACCGAGCCACCGATGGCGATCGCCACGGTCACGGGAAGGCCCCCAGGATCGAGCTTTCTCTCTCGGCGAGCGCCGCTGCGCCGCGCAGGTGCGTGCGAATCAGGTCAAGCCGCAGGGCCTCACGCACGAGCACTACCTCTTGCTCTTGCACGGCCGCGGCGAATAACTCAGCGGCCGGACCCTGCCAGCCCTCGAGGTCACCCGCCCGTGGCAAGGTGCGTGCGACCCTGCCCAGTCGATCGAACAGATCATCGACGACGCATGCTTGCCGCCTGAGCTCGTCAGCCCGAGCGCTCGCAGCACTGGCTGGAGAGCATCCACCGCCGTCTCCAACCATGACGCGCTCCCGTCGTTCCCTCCGCCCCTGCCGAGGAAGCCTGCCCTCGCGACGAGCTGTCGCCGAGCCCGTGGGCACCAACGGCGGTCGGGCCGTGCTCAATCGCCGAGTGTGGAGGAGCGCCAACTGGGACACAATGGGGGCATGAGCTTCGACCGGGTCCTCGCCGAACCCGGGGTGTTCCGCATCTGCTTCGTGTGCACCGGCAATATCTGCCGGTCTCCGATGGCCGAAGCGGTGTTTCGTGATTTGATCCGGGCGCGCGGTTGGGAAAAGCAGGTCTCGGTTCTCTCCGCCGGAACGGGTGAGTGGCACGTGGGAGAGCGCAGTGACCCGCGCACGCTCACGTCGTTGAGCACGCGGGGATACGACGGCAGTCGCCATCGCGCTCGGCAGTTCGAGGTCGATTGGTTCGACAAGCTCGATCTGATCATCGCCTTCGACCGCACGCACGAGAGAATCCTCAAGAACTGGGCGCCCGATGACGAAGCACGCTCCAAAGTGCACTTGCTGATGACGTTCGACCCTGACGGCAATGGGGCCGTCGATGTTCCCGACCCCTACTACTCCGACGCCGCTCTGTTCGACTCGGTGCTCGGCATGATCGAGCGAGCGTGCACGGCACTATTTCGCCAACTCGAACCCGGAATACGACAGGGAGTCTCATGAGTCCGCTCAGCACCCAGCCCCTCAGCCCTCTCGACGGCCGGTATCGCCAGCAAGTGGCACCGCTTGGTGAACACCTGAGCGAGGCGGGCCTTAATCGGGCGCGGATACAAGTGGAGGTGGAGTGGTTGATCCACCTCACCGAGCACGAACTCTTTGGCTCTCGTCGGCTCACCGCTGAACACCATCGCCAACTCCGGCACCTGGTCACCGAATTCGGCGATGGCGACATTGCCGAGCTCGCACGTCTCGAAGCGACGACCCGCCATGACGTGAAGGCTGTCGAGTACCTCGTGCGCGACCGGCTCGCCGACCTCGGCCTCACCGAGATCGCCGAGCTAACGCACTTCGCCTGCACGAGCGAAGACATCAACAATCTTGCCTACGCCATCACGATTCGCGCAGCGGTGCGCGATGTGTGGATGCCCCGCGCTCGCTCGGTCATCGAGACCCTCCGCGGCCTCGCCGTTGCGCTGCGTGACGTGCCGATGCTTGCGCACACCCATGGCCAACCGGCCACCCCCACGACGATGGGCAAAGAGCTCGCCGTCACCGTCCACCGACTCGAATTGCTACTGCAGTCGGTCGAGGAGGTCGAATACCGGGGCAAGTTCTCGGGTGCAACCGGAACCTTTTCTGCGCACCTCGCCGCTGATCCCGACCACGACTGGATCACCACGTCGCGCGAGTTCGTCACCTCGCTCGGACTCACGTGGAACCCGCTGACGACCCAGATCGAGTCGCACGACTGGCAAGCGCAGTTGTATCAGCGCATCAGCCACAGTGGTCGTGTGTTGCACAACCTGTGTACCGACCTGTGGACCTACATCTCGATGGGGTACTTCCGTCAGATCCCTCAAGCCGGGGCCACGGGCTCCTCGACCATGCCGCACAAGATCAACCCGATCCGCTTCGAGAACGCTGAGGCGAATCTCGAGCTTGCGAGCGCGCTGCTCGACTCGCTCGCGGCGACGCTCGTGACTTCTCGCCTTCAGCGCGACCTCACTGACTCGACCACCCAACGCAACATCGGCGTGGCGCTCGGGCACTCACTCCTCGCTCTCGACAACATCGAGAAGGGACTCGGCGAGATCGCAGTCGACGAGGAAGCGCTTGCCCGCGATCTCGATGGCAACTGGGAGGTGCTGGGCGAGGCGATCCAGACCGTGATCCGCGCGGAAGTAACCGCGGGGCGCAGTTCGATCGCTGATCCTTATGCGCTCTTGAAAGAGCTCACTCGCGGGCACCGCGTCGGCGCGGACGAGTTGCGCGCGTTCATCTCGCGACTGGACATCGGCGACACGGCCAAGGCTCGCCTTCTCGAGCTCACTCCGTGGTCGTATGTCGGCGAGGCCTCCACGCTCGTGACATTCATCGAGGCCGACTGATCGAGACGCTCAGTCGTTTCGCGTTTCGGGCTGCCGCTCGCCGTCGGCCGGCCGGTTCGGTGTCACCGCGAGCATGAGCATGGCGAGCGACACGAGACCCACCACGACGGTGCCACCGAAGGCGATGAGCGAGATGATGACGTCTCTCGTCACCATCAGCGTGATGAGGCCGAGGAAGAGCCCGAAAACCCCGGCGAGGCCAACAAGCTCTCCGGGCCGCAGGGTCATGCGCTCGCGAGGATCGGTCATGGGGTTTGTAGCTCCTTGGGTGAGGCGGACCACCTCAGGCTGAGTCCGGCAATGATCAGAAAGACACCGAGCACGACGGCGTATGCGCCGAAGAACCCGACGGCGCTCACGGGGTCGGCAACGAGGGCGAAAACAACCGCCAGCGCGAGTGTTCCGACTCCAACAATCATCGCGTCGCGGGCGAGCGGGCTGCGATCGCGGTGACGGATGCCCCACACCAGCTCGAGCGCACCGGCAAGCACGGCGTAACCGCCCACGAGCAGAAGCAGCACGGGGAGTGTGGACCCGAACATCGCGGCAGCCGTGGCGGCCAGTACGCCCGCGAGCGCGGAGACCGCCGCGAGCGCTCGGTGCAGAGAACGCAGAGGTTCTGACGACACGAGCCGCGCGCTCGTCGCCACGAGAACGAGAGCGGACCCCAGTCCGAAGACGGCCAGCATGACGAGCCCGAGCAGGGCAGAGTGATCCGCGATAAACGTGATCGCCAAGCCCACCACGAGCGCCGGCACGGCCCGTGCGACGGGCGCGAGCCAGAGAGCCCCTGGACTCGACTCGTCGTTGGCTGACATGCAGCCATCGTACGGGGGCTTCTCCCGGAACACGCTGGATCGATGACGAAGGCGAATGCGGTGAGGAGCGTGCTCGATGTCCCGATTGCCCGCTAGATGCGTGGCATGTCGGCGAATCGCGAGAAATGCCCTTGGAACGCCACGGTGATCGTCTTCGTCGGGCCATTGCGGTGCTTGGCCACGATCAAGTCAGCCTCGCCCGGTCGGGAGCTCTCTTTCTCGAAAGCGTTGTCGCGGTGAAGCAAAATCACCATGTCGGCGTCTTGTTCGAGCGACCCCGACTCGCGCAAGTCGCTGAGCGCGGGCATTTTGTCGGCACGTTGCTCGGGGCCACGGTTGAGCTGCGAGAGGGCGACCACGGGAACCTGCAGTTCTTTCGACATGAGCTTGAGCGCCCGTGAGAACTCGCTCACCTCTTGCTGTCGGCTTTCGACTCTCTTGCCACTCGTCATGAGCTGCAGGTAGTCGATAACGACCATCTTGAGGCCGACCTTTTGCTTGAGTCGGCGACACTTCGCCCGAATTTCAACGAGCGTCATGTTCGGGCTGTCGTCGATGTAGAGCGGCGCGTCGTTGATGCGACCGCGCACTTGCGCGATTGTGGTCCAGTCACGGGCGTCAACCGTCCCTTTGCGCATCGATTGCAGCGGTACGGATGCTTCGGCCGACAGCAGTCGCATTGCGATCTCGCTGCGACCCATTTCGAGCGAGAAGATGATGGTGGGCAGATCATGCTTGATCGCGGCGCCGCGCGCGAAATCGAGGGCGAGTGTCGACTTGCCGAGCGCGGGCCGGGCCGCCACGAGGATGAGCTGGCCGGCGTGAAACCCGTTGGTTAGTTCATCGAGGTCGTGAAAGCCCGTCGGCACTCCGGTCATCTGGCCGTCGCGACCCTTTGCCGCTTCAATCTCATCCATCGCCGTCGTGACTGCCTCGGTGAGCGGAATGAAGTCTTCAGCTTCGACCCCACCCGCAACTTGGTAGATCTCTGCCTGGGCATTGTTGACGAGGTCGGTCACTTCGCCCTCAGATGCGTACCCCATCTGCACGATGCGTGTTCCGGCTTCGACGAGGCGGCGCAGCACGGCTTTTTCGGCTACAAGAGAGGCGTAATAGCCGGCGTTGGCAGCCGTCGGCACAATCGCGGTGAGCGTGTGAAGGTAGTCCGCACCTCCTGCCCTACCGAGAGCGCCGGCCTTGGTGAGCTCGTCGGTCACGGCGATTACGTCGGTCGGCTCCCCATGCGCGTAGAGCGTCATGATCGCCTCGAAGATCACTTCGTGCTTCGGAATGTAGAAGTCAATTCCGCGAACAACCTCGATGACATCCGCCACGGCGTCTTTGCTCAACAACATGCCCCCGAGGGCGCTCTGCTCAGCAAGCAAGTCATGCGGAGGAACCCGATCGGGCCCTCGCGAGTCGGAGTTTCCCCGCGTCTCGGCGGCCGCTGAGATGTGCGTGATGGACACGGCGACCCCTTCTCTCCTCGTTCGTCACAACCGGCGAATCCTTCGCCTCTAGGTTTACCGCCGACCCCCGACGCGACGGGCGACGACGCGCCCAGTGCGCTCGGGATAGAGGCGAGCCCTCACTGTAGGAAGGGCGACGATCGGCGAGCAACCTGCCCTGTGGATAACTATGTGGAGGGATGAGGAGAAACGCCGGAGTTGGTGTGAACAACCTGGGGAAAGTCCTGTGCACTTTTGTCGAGTTTCTGGCCGGAAACATCAACTGACCAGGCATTTCACCATTCACATGGTGTGTGTAGAAACAGCCTTCAACTGCCGCCTGAGACTTCCCCTTGCTCGCGGCTGGCTGTGGACGAACACGCCGCAGACGACTTGACACAAGACACAAGAAAGCGGTAGTCGGACTCTCGCCCGACTACCGCTTTACGAGGTGTTTCGACTACTTCGCAGCGACAACCTTGACCGTGATCGTCGCGACAATGCCGTCGCGCAGCTTGAGAATCGCCTCGTGCTGGCCGGTCGCCTTCACCGGAGCAACGAGCTCGACCAGGCGCTTGTCGATCGAACCAAGGCCTGCTGCGGCCACCGCATCAGCAATGTCGCCGGTCTTGACCGAACCGAACAGTCGCCCCTCGGCGCCTGCCTTGACGACCAGCGTTACTGGGTTCGCCTCAAGGCGCGCCTTGAGGTCTTGCGCCTCTTCGATCGTGGCGTGTTCGCGGGCGGCGCGAGCAGCCTTGATCGACTCGATCTGCTTCTCGCCTCCCCGAGTCCACATGACCGCGAGTCCCTGCGGAACAAGGTAGTTGCGCGCGTAGCCGTTCTTGACCTCGACGACATCGCCCGGGGCACCGAGGCCCGTGACGTCTTGCGTGAGAATGAGCTTCGACATCAGATGCTCCTAACGGCCGGCGCCGGCATAGGGAAGCAGTGCCATCTCGCGCGCGTTTTTGACGGCGCGGGCGATAAGGCGCTGCTCCTGAACGGAAACACCGGTGATTCGACGAGCACGGATCTTCCCGCGCTCAGAAATGAACTTGCGGAGGGTCGCGACGTCTTTGTAGTCGATGACCCCAACGCGGATTGCTTTCGCGGGGGCGGCGTTCTTCGCGCCCTTGCCACCGCGAGGCTTGCGGCGGTCGCCGCTGCTCTTGCCAGCCATGTGGTTGTCCTTTGCTTACTGAGAGAAACTAATGAGATTCGGTCGACGACCGGATCAGAACGGAGTGTCGTCCGAGAATGAGCCGGGCGTGTTCCACACGTCGCCGCCGCCCGATGCCGGATTGCCCGCGGGTGCCCCCCATGGCTCGTCGGCCACGGGAGCAGCGCCTCCGCGCTGACCCACTTGGCCGCCGCCGGTGCTCGCACTTCGCGTCACCTGAGCGGTGGCGTAGCGCAAGCTCGGTCCGATCTCGTCGACTTCGAGCTCGATGCTGGTGCGCTTCTCGCCCTCTTTGGTCTCGTACGAACGTTGCTTGAGCCGCCCCTGCGCAATGACCCGACTGCCCTTGGTGAGCGAGCTCGCCACGTGCTCGGCGAACTCACGCCAGACGCTTGCGCGGAGGAACAGGGCTTCGCCGTCTTTCCAGTCATTCGACGCGCGGTCGAACGAACGGGGAGTCGACGCGATCGTGAAGTTGGCGACCGCGAGACCGCTCTGCGTGTACCGCAGTTCGGGGTCAGCTGTGAGGTTGCCGACCACGGTGATGATCGTCTCGCCGGCCACGATTACTCCGCAGCCTTCGCCGCGGCGGCAGCCTTTCCAGCGGCAACGGTCGCACGCGCGGCCTTTGCCTCGGCGCGCGCGGAGTTCTCGGCTTCGATCGACGCGGCGCGAGCGACGGCTTCCTCGGTGCGGAGCACCTTGGTGCGCATGACCGCTTCGCTGAGCTTCAGCTGACGGTCGAGCTCTTGCGTCGCGGCCGGGTTGGCCGAGAAGTTGACGACGGCGTAGATGCCTTCGGTCTTCTTGTTGATCTCGTAGGCCAACCGACGGCGGCCCCAGATGTCGACGTTCTCAATCGTGCCTCCGTCGTTACGGATGACACCGAGAAACTTGTCCAGGCTCGGAGCGACAGTGCGCTCATCGATCTCCGGGTCGAGAATGACCATCAATTCGTACTGATGCATGACTCACCCACCTCCTTCGGACTCGAACGGCTGCAGACGGTCTGCAGCAGGAGGGTTATGGCATCGTATGCGCCGGCGCGAAAGATCGCCCGGGCAACCTGCAGAGTCTAGTCGCATACCGCAGCACGCTCAAACCTCCGCCAGTTACTGAGGCCGAGCCGCAAACCATTCGCGGAGGCGCCGCTCAGCCTCGGCCGGGCCCAGCGGCCCCTCATCAAGTCGCTGCTCAAGCAGAAAACGGTAAGCGGCGCCCACGATGGGGCCGGGGCTCACGCCCAACACGTCCATGATCTGCTCGCCGTCAAGATCGGGCCGCATGGCATCAAGCTCTTCTTGCTCCGCCAGAAGGGATATTCGGTTCTCGAGCTCGTCATACGCCAAGCGCAGCCGATCGGCCTTTCGGCGGTTGCGGGTCGTGACGTCGGCCCGCGTGACGATGTGGAGTCGCTCAAGCTGGTCGCCCGCATCCCGAACATATCGGCGCACACCGGAGTCAGTCCACGGAGCATCGCTGTATCCGAAGAATCGCAAGTGCAGTTCGATTAGTCGAGAGACCGCAGTGATGGTGTCTTTGTCGAACCGCAATGCTGCAAGGCGTTTTCTGGCACGTTTCGCTCCCACCACATCGTGGTGGTGGAACGTGACGGCACCACCGGGCTCGATCTTCTTCGTCGCCGGCTTGCCGATGTCGTGCAGCAAAGCGGCAACTCTGAGAACCACATCAGCGGGTTCGCCCGGATGCCGCGCACCTTCCAACGCAATCGCCTGCTCGAGAACGGTGAGCGAGTGCTCGTACACGTCTTTGTGGTGTGCGTGCTCGTCGACCTCGAGCCGCAGCGCAGGCAGCTCGGGAAGAAACAGCTCAGCGAGACCCGTATCGACGAGTAACTCGAGGCCACGACGCGGTGCCGTCGTACACAACAGTTTGATGAACTCATCACGAATGCGCTCTGCCGATACGATCGCAAGCCGGTCACGCATTCTGCTCATCGCCTCAACAACGGAGACATCGACAGCGACTCCGAGTTGCGATGTGAACCGGGCCGCGCGCAACATGCGCAGGGGATCATCGCCGAATGACTGCTCAGGACCCCCAGGGGTGACCAATCGACGCGCGAAGAGATGGTCGAGTCCGCCCGATGGATCAACGAGCGTCAGTGACGGCAGACGCAGCGCGAGCGCGTTCATCGTGAAGTCGCGACGCACGAGGTCACCCTCGAGGGTGTCGCCAAAGAGCACCTCGGGTTTTCGTGAGTCACCGGAATAGGCGTCCGATCGATAGGTCGTGATCTCGACGGTCTGGTCACCGAGGCGCGCACCGATCGTTCCGAACGCTCGTCCGATCTCCCAGTGGGCGTCAGCGACCGGCCGCACGATGCGAACAATCTCGTCGGGATGCGCCGACGTGGCGAAGTCCAGATCGTTGACCGGGCGACCCAGGAACGCATCTCTCACTGGTCCGCCGACAAGGGCCAACTCGTGCCCCGCCTCGTCGAACCGTGCGGCGAGCGTCGCAAGCGGCTCGGAAGCGGCGAGGGCCTGCAACCGGGTGACGGCCTCGGCCACGCTCTGCATAGTGACCAGAGTCTAGACTTCCCCCATGTCGGCCGCGCGGAAACGAAGAGGTCGTCGCGCGCCTTTCCGCTTGGCTATGGCTTTCGTGATTGGCGTCAGTGCTGTGGTCGGGCTCGGCGGTCAGGGACCGATTGCCTCGTTCGCATCGGAGTCAACCGACACACACATTGAACTGCTCGCCGCCCCCGGTTCGAGCGGAACCGTGCTCGAGGGCCAGCCTCTCACGGTGCGCGTCACGCTTTCGAACCCTGGATCGACTGCGACGGGCGACCTCTCGGTGGAATTGCGACTCGACGGTGCGCGCCCAGCAACTCGCGACGACCTCGCTAACTGGTTCCGTCACGACCCTGTTGATGTGTCGCCGACGCTGAATGAGTCAACGGTCGCGGCGCGAGCCTCGGTGGCTGGCCTCGATCAGGGAGCAAGCGCAGTGCTCGACCTCACGCTTGCAGGCAGCAGCAGCGTGTGGGCCGGACCCTTCGGGGCGCGTCTCGCCGAAGTGGTCGTGTCGCAGGGTGGCGAGTGGCTCGCTGCCGACAAAACGGCGGTCGTCTGGGTACCGGCGGACTCCACACCGCCGTCGGCGGCGACGACCTTCGTGCAATCGCTCACGACACCCGGAGTGGCAAGCGGCTTGCTGTCAGCCGAGACTCTGGCGACCGCCACCGCCGAGTCCGGAGTGCTGAGTCGGGCGCTCACGGCGAGCGCCGGAAAGCCTGTTCTGCTCGGCATCGATCCTCGCGTCCTGGTCTCGATTGCAGCGCTGGGCGACGCGGCCCCTCCGAGCGCTCTGGCCTTCCTCGAGCGGTTGCGGGCCACACCGAATGAGAACTTCCTCCTCTCGTGGGCCGATGCCGACCCGGTGGCGTCGATCGACGCCGTGAACCGTGTTCTTCCCGAGGTCGAAGGAACAGGTCAGCTCGCTGGCGAGTCACTCGTCGCTGATGCGAACAACCCTCCGCAGCCCAGTGTTACTGCCTCAGAGAACCCGGACGACGCTCCCGACGGCGAGACCACCGTGGCCGTTTCCGACCTTCTTGATTGGACCCCAACTCTCAATGACCTCGTGTGGCCAGAGGTCGGCGGGCTGAGTTCTGAGGCCCTCGACGTGCTCGCCCGAGGGGGCACTCGCACCGTCGTGACCCCGTCGTCGGTACTCGCAAGCGCCAACCCGGTGCAGCGCCAGGGCGAGCTGGCGCTTGTGCGCGCCGACACCGCGCTGTCCGACGCCGCTCGAGACGCGGCAGCGGCTTCGTCACCCGATGATTATGGGCGTTATGGCCAGTGCGGGAATTCCCGGTATGGTCGGCTTCAT
>CAYWZI010000042.1:0-15006 GCA_964462815.1 uncultured Microbacteriaceae bacterium | reverse complement strand
GCCACCGCTCCGCGCACGGTGTCGATCGCGTTCGTCATCATGGGCGTGCTGCTGTCGTGCGTCGGGTTGTTTCCGCTGTCGTTCAGCATCCTGCTGCACAACACCTCCGCCATCGGTATGGCGCTGACATTCCTCTGGCTGCTGATCGCCTCGCCCTGGGTGCTCGCGGGACTTCCGGGGCGCTTCTTCGTCGTCTCGGGCGGCTTCGCCGTACTGCTGATCGGCGGCGCCCTGCTCTTCTACCCCGTGCAGTACTTCGGTCTCACGGCCTACGAGCTCATCGCGTTCGCGATCATCTTCGCGTGGATCGCCATCTTCATTCGCTACATCAACGCCCTGGCCGAGGGGCCTGCTGTGGATGCTGCACTCACGCCGAAGGCAGCAACCGCGTGACCCCCTCTCTGCTCGGCGAGTTCGCCGACTCGAGTGCGACCGCGGCGCACTACGCCGCGAAGCTCGCGGTCGAGACGGATGCCTCTGACGTGTGGGCTGCGCGCCAGGCGGGTGAGGTGTTTCACCTCGTCGACGTGCGCGGGCAGGCCGCGTTCGATCAGGGCCACGCGGTCGGGGCGCTCCACATCCCCCGGCAGCAGTTGGCTGAGCGCGTGGGGGAGCTCGGCGAGGGCATCCCGGTCATCGTGTATTGCTGGTCGCCCGGCTGCAACGGCGGCGCTAAAGCGGCGCTCGAGCTCGCGCGCCTGGGCGTGCCCGTGAAAGAGATGCTCGGCGGCTTCGAGTACTGGGCGCGCGAGGGCTACCCGGTCGAAGCGGCGAGCGGCCCGCTCGAGTACGAGACCGACAAGCTCACCAACGTCGTTTAGTTGCCGAGCAGGGCGGCAACGCCCACGGTGAGCAGCGGCGCCACGATGAGCGCGGGCAGCATGTCGGCGACCGCGACCGCCCGCAGGTTGAGCAGACGCAGGCCAACACCCAGCAGCAGTACGCCACCCGTTGCGGTCATGGCCGCGATCGCTGCACCCGACATGACGGTTCCCAAGAAGAACGCGAGCACCGTGAGCAGGCCCTGCCAGAGCCCCACGGGAATCGCCGAGAACGCCACACCCCAGCCGAGCGACGCGGCGAAGGCCACGGCCGCGAAACCGTCGAGCGTCGACTTGAGAGCGAGCTGGTCGATTCCTTGCCCCGTGCCGTCTTGAAAGGCACCGAGAATCGCGAGGGGTCCGATCGCGAACACGAGCGACGCGTCGACGAAGCCCGTGATGAAGCGTTCACGCCCGCTGAGCGCGAGCGGGGCATCCACCAGGCTGTCGGCCAATGGCGCCGCTTCGGAGACGGATGCTGCACCACGGCCCCGCCGCGTGAGGCGGTCTTGCAGCCAGCCTCCGAAGTTCTCGAGCCTCCGCTCGATTCCTGCCAGTGACCCGACGATGCTGCCGATGAGGAGCGCGCCGATGACGATCAAGAAGGTGCCCCCGGCGCCGACCGCCCCGACGAAGTCGCTGTCGGCGAGGGCCATGAGGTTGAGGCCGCCTAGCACGATGGTGATGAGGCCGAGGGCATCGGTGACGACGCGGGTCGTGCGCTCGGGCAGGCGGCTGCCGATGAGCACGCCGATCGCTGCTCCAACGACGATGGTGACGATGTTGAGCAGGGTGCCGAGGCCGACGATCACCGGTTCAGGCTAGTGCCCTGGCGCCCGCCTCGCCGCCGCCCTAGCCTGGGCACCATGCGAACCCCGGTCGAGTATGTGCGTGGCGTGCGACACCCCGAGGCCTTCCACGGGCGCGGGGTGCATCGCGGGGATTTCGAGGGGTGGTACATCAAGCTCGTGTCGGCCGACCTGTCACAGCGGTGGGCGGTGATTCCGGGCGTGTTCCGCGGGTTGGCCGAGAGCGAGGGCACGCGCGATGAAGCCTTCGTGCAGGTGCTCGACGGGTTGAGCGGGCGCAGCTGGTACCACCGGTTTGATCCGGCCGACTTCAGCGCCGCGAGCGATCGGTTTGAGGTTCCCGTTGGCGGCAACACTTTTGACCCGAGCGGAGTCACGCTTGATCTGCCCCAGCTGCGGGGGAGCATCCGGTACACCACCGAATTGCGACCCTGGCCGGTGACGCTGCGCGAGCCCGGCATCATGGGCTGGTACGGCATGGTGCCCTTCATGGAGTGCTTTCACGGCATCGTCTCGTTCGGCCACGCACTCAGCGGTGAGCTCAACGTTGAGGGCACCGCGCAGAATTTCGAGGGCGGCCGCGGCTACATCGAGAAAGACTGGGGTCAGGCGTTTCCGGCCGGCTACGTCTGGATGGCCAGCAACCACATCGACTCTGACCCCGAGGCGAGCTTCATCGGGTCGGTCGCGATCATTCCGTGGCTCGGGCGCGCGTTTCGCGGCTTCATCGTGGGTCTGCAGCACAGCGGACGCTTGCACCGCTGGACCACCTACAGCCGCGCGCGCGAGCGCCGCCTCGAGATCGACGACACCCACGTGCGCTGGAGCCTCGAAGGCCGCGACGGCATCATCGAGCTCGAGGCCGAACGGGTGCGCGGCGGCCTGTTGCACGCGCCCCTGCGTACGGCGATGCACCAGCGGGTCGAAGAGACGCTGGATGCTCGCATCACCCTCCGCCACCGCGACCACGACGGCCGCACCCTGCTCGAGGGCACCGCGCAGGCTGCGGGCTTGGAGGTCTTCGGCGACACGGACCGCTTGCTCGGGCTGTAACCCTGACGCGGTAACGTCGCACTCATCCGTGCCCCTGATCTCGAGGAGACACCCATGGCCATCGTCTGCCGCACCGGCTCGATCACCCGCGCCGACCAGACCCACACTCCGCTCGAACTGCCGCTCGCCGACCCGCTCGGCGCCGACATCGCGACCACCTACCTCGAGGTGTTCTCCGGCACGGCGAGCTCGCTCGACGTCGGCATCTGGGAGACCGACCCGGGCCGCTCGCGGTGGGAGTTCACCGAGAGCGGCGAGGTCATCTACGTGATCGCGGGCCGCATGACGGTGACCGAAGACGGCAAAGAGCCCCAAGAGATTCAGCCGGGCGACCTCGTCATCTTCCCTGTCGGGTGGCAGGGCTTCTGGGAGGTCACCGAGCCGCTCAAGAAGGTCTACGTCATCTTCGAGTAGGGGCCTACTGCCCGACCGCGCGCTTCACGAGTGCAGTGATGGCCGTCCTTTCGGATGCTCCGAGAGAGGTGACCGCGAACGACGCTGGCCACATCGCGCCGTCGTCGAGTTGGGCGGTGTCGTTGAACCCGAGGGTCGTGTAGCGCGACTCGAACTTGCTGGCCGGCTGCACGAAGCACAGCACTTTGCCGTCGAGCGCGTAGGCCGGCATGCCATACCAGGTGCGCGGAGCCAGCTGCGGAGCCGCCGCCACGATCACTTCGTGCAGCCCGGTGGCGAGGGCGCGGTCGGCGTCATCGGGCAGTTTCGCGATTGCTTCACGAAGGTCGTTCAACTCGGCCTCGGCCTTTGCGGCACCCTTGGCCCGCTTCGCCTCGGCGCGCAGCTCGGCCGCGCGCTCTTTCATGGCGGCGCGCTCGTCGGCCGTAAACCCGTCATTGCCGGTGGATGCTCGGCTCGTCTTCTCTGCCATGCAGGCCATCGTTCCAGCAACCTTTAGTGCTGTCGAGACGCGCTCCCGAGAGTGCGCCCATTGTGAGCACTTCGTCGCTCGACGAGCACGGTGTCGCGCCACTGACCGGCCCAGGGCCCGACCGTCATGAGTGCGATCGCCTCGCGTCGGCCCACGACGCGAAAGCCTTCGCTCTCGTGCAGAGCGAGACTCGCGGTGTTCTCGGCGAAGATGCTCGCCTGCACCGTCCAGCAGCCGGCGTTCTCGAGCGCGTCGACCAGGGCTCGCAGCAGCGCGCGGCCGACGCCCTGGCCTTGACTGTCGGTGGCGACGTAGACCGAGTGCTCGACGACTCCCCGGTACACGGCTCGGCTTGAGACGGCCGAGGCGGCCGCCCAACCCAGCACGGCGCCGTGCTCGTCAACAGCTACGAGCCGCGCGTCGGGTCGGCGGCTGTGGTCGAAGTAGTGCCACGTCGGCGGCTCGGGCTCGAAGGTCGCGTTGCCGGCGTCGATGCCCTCGCGGTAGATCGCCTCGACCGCGGGCCAGTCAGAAGCGAGCAGGGGGCGGATGCTCAGGTGCAGCATCCATCGCCCGCAGTCGACTCGGCACCGTCGATCGACGTCGAGCAGACACCGGTGGCCGGAAGCGTCAGCTGCACGGCGCTCGCCGCGGCCAGGTCGCCCGCGAGCCACGCCGTGATCGAGCGAACCTGCTCATAGCCGGTGGCGAGCAGGAAGGTCGGAGCGCGACCGTAGCTCTTCATGCCCGCGATGAAGAACCCGTGCTCGGGCTGCTGCAGCTCGGCGAAACCGTGCGGCTCGACCGTGCCGCACGTGTGCACGTTGGGGTCAATGAGCGGTGCGAGTCTGGTGGGCGCTTCGACGATCTCGTCGAGGTCGAGCCGCACTTCTCGCAACAGGTCGAGGTCGGGGCGAAACCCCGTGGCGTTGACGATGCGGTCGGTCACGTGCTCGACGAGCAGGCCGGCGCGGTGGCCGAGCATGCGCGCCCGCTCACCATCGCGCGCGAGTGCTGCGATCTCGAAGCGGTCGAGCACGTCGATTGCCCCGGACTCGACGAGCGCGTCGACTCGCGCGCCGAGTGACGCGCGGGCGGCCAGCTCGTCGTCGGCCGAGGTGGTCATGCGCACGGCCGAGGCTGACCTGATGACCCACGTGATGCGCGTGCCCGGCTCGCTCTCGGCGAGTTGGGCGAGGGCCAGCAGCGTGTTCGCGGCCGAGTGGCCCGCGCCCACGACCGTGGTGTGCCTTCCGGCGTGGTTCGCCCGATCGCGACCGAGCACGTCGGGCAGCGCGTGGCTGACGAGGTCGGCCACCTCGTCGAGCCCCAGAGGGTCGAGCCCGCTCGAGGCCAGGCTGTTGGGCGAACGGTAGGTGCCCGAGGCGTCGATCACGGCGCGCGCGGTGGTCTCGACGACCCCGTCTGCATTGCGCAGTCGCAGCACGAACGGAGCCTTCTCGCGGTCGGCGGTGCGCGTGCGGTCCATGCCCTGGCGCGACACGGCGACGACTTCGGTGCCCGTGCGCAGCCGACCGGCGATCGCGTCGAGTGTGGCGAGCGGCGTGAGGTAGTGCTCGTGCAGCTCGAACCCCGTCGGCAGTGTCGCTTCATCGGGATGCTGCCACCCGGTCGCCTCGAGAAGCCGACGTGACGCGGGGTCGACCACGAGCTTCCACGGCGAGAACAGCCGCACGTGACCCCACTGCTGCACGCTGTCGGCGATCGAGCCACCCGCCTCGTAGACCACGAAGTCGATGCCGCGCTCGACGAGGTGCGCGGCGGCGGCCAGACCGACCGGGCCGGCGCCGATGATCGCCACGGGCAGACACGCGAGGCGATCATCGTTCGTGCGGGTGGGGGAGAGCTCGAGGAGTGTCATGGGGCGACCTTCGCTATATCGACGTATATCGATGCATAGCATGCGCGCATCCATCGACGTTTGTCAATATATGGCTATGCTGAACTCATGATCGCGCTCTCTGTTGTTGACACCGCCGATGGCGAGCTGTGCTGCGCGCCGCTCACAAGCGAGACCATCGACGCCGATCAGGCGGAGCTTCTCGCCCGCACGTTCAAGGCGCTCGCCGACCCCGCGCGCGTGCGGCTGGTCTCGATCATCGCCGCCTCTGAGGGTCACGAGGCCTGTGTGTGCGACCTGACCGAGCCGGTCGGCCTGAGCCAGCCGACTGTGTCGCACCACCTGAAGATCTTGACCGAGGCCGGCCTGCTTACGCGTTCGAAGCGCGGCACCTGGGTCTACTACTCCGTCGTGCCGGGCACGCTCGACCGCCTCTCGAAGCTGCTCGTTACGGCATAGAGCTCTGAACCTGTGGCGCCCTCACGAGACGAACTGCTCGAATCTTTCTGCAAGGGCGTCGCGATCCGGCCGGTCATCGTGTCGACTCGGCAGTTCCAGTGCCTTGCCGTTCATTGCTTGTAGCCCGAACTGCAGCATGGGTCCATCGCGGTCGGCGAGGAGCCTCTCGTTGATGTGAACCACGTAGTCGGGACTCACGCCGAGGAAGTTCTGGTCGTATGCGGCGTGGTGGATCTTGCACATCGCCATGCCGTTGGTCACCACAGGCAGGCCGCGCTCGTCCTTGTCGCTGATGATGTGTGCAGCATCCAAGAGCTCCGGGTACTTGAGGGTGCAGACGGCACACTTCTTGTTGTACGCGATCAACACCTGGGCGCGGAACAATGGCTGGTGTACTCGCTGCTTCACCAGCCGGTCGACGTACTTCTTGTCAAGCGTCACATCACGGCTGGTTCGCAGCCTGCTGTCATCGAGATCGACTATGAACTGGCGATTTTCCACGTCAACGTCGATCACATAGACCGGGAAGACCGGCACGTACAGGTTGGGAAGCGGCTTCTCGAACAAGATGATCGGCGCGCCAGTTTCAAGTGCGGTCAGTAGCTTCCGATTGTCACCTGCATCGACGGCACCCTTCGCCCAGGAGTAACGGAGGAGGCCTGAGTCCCGGTCGATCGCATCGTCGTACGGGTTGTTTCGACCCCCGTCGCTCGCCGACACGATCGCAAGACTGGCTTCGAATTCCTGCGGGTTGCGGATTCCTCGGCTGGTGTCGATGAGCGGCATCCGCATTCCATTGCGCAGGACGAATCCGGTGAGTTCATCTCTACTGGCGAAGCCGCCGCGAGCCTCGATGAACAGCTCCAGATCGGCGAAGATCTCAAGCCTGAGGAGTGCCTGTTCGTCATTGGACAGCATGAAGTCTCCTCACGTCGATTCCCGCAGCCTAGCCCGTGGGCGTTCGAGTGGGTGAGTGATGCGACCGCCTTGGCCGTAGTTCGATGATGACGAAGGGCCGGGGCCTCAGCAGAGACCCCGGCCCGAGCATCCGGCGCCGGGCGAGTTGGCGGTTGGGTGGCCACCAGGTTGAAGCGGTCGGCGTTCATGACCGTGGTCCAGGCGGCGACGAAGTCGTGCACGAACTTCTCGCGACTGTCGTCGTTCGCGTAGACCTCGGCGTATGAGCGCAGAATCGAGTTCGAGCCGAACACGAGGTCGGCGCGGGTCGCCGTGTAGCGCACCTGGCCGGTCGCGCGCTCGCGCAGGCTGTTAGCGTTCAAGCCCGAGGGCTCCCACACCTAGCCCAGGCCCGCGAGCGCTACGAAGGAGTAACCCGTGGGTGAGCACACGAGCGACCGCTCCACGTAGCCCCACCACACAAGCCCGTAACCACTCGTCACAGTGGTCGCCGCCAGCCGCCGCAAAACGTAGTCTTTGCTCATGAGCTTTCGCTCGCCCACCACACCGCAACAACTGATGGCGACTGCTTCGCCGCCGCAGTTTCTCGAGAGCGCCGTTGAGCGGCCCGCGGTGCGGGCGGCGATCGCGGCAGCGGTCGAGTCGAGCCGGGTCACGGTGGTTTCGGCGCCGAGCGGATACGGCAAGTCGGTGGCGGTCGGTGAGTGGGCGAGAACGTCGGAGCTGCCCGTTGCCTGGCTGGCACTGTCGCGCTTCGATATCGACCCCATTCGGCTGCTTGCCGGGGTGCTGCGTGCGGTGCGATCGATCGCGTCACGCACGGGCGACCCCGCCTACCTCGAGCTTTTGACGATCGACCCCCACTCGGCTGACCTCGCCGCGAGCTACGAGGCGATTTGCCTCGCGGTTGCCGCCCTTGAGTCGCCGGTTGCTCTCGTCATCGACGATGCGCAACGCGCGGGCGAGACGATCAACGACGGCATCATTGGGGCGCTTGTCGAAGCGGCTCCGTCGACGCTTCGGCTCGTGCTCGTCGCGCGCGACCGCGTGCAGGTGCCCGTCAAGAAGCTCGAACTGCAGGGCGAGGCCCGCGAGCTCGGCGTCGACTTGTTGCGATTCTCCGCACACGAGGTCGTGGCGGTGGCCGCCGCGCTCGGGCGTGAGTGCGAACCGGCCGAGGCCGAGGCGATTGTCGCGGCAACCGACGGCTGGCCCGCCGCTGTGCGCCTGACCGTGCTGTCGGCGAGTGGAGCGATTCCCGGCGACTCGCTCACCGAGTTCGTGGCCGAGGAGATCCTCGCGCCGCTGCCCGAGCAACTCCGCAGGTTCGTGCTTGCGGCCACGGTGTATCAAGAACTGACGGTGGCCAACGCCATCGCGATCACCGAAGAGGCTGATGCGGCGGCGCTGCTGGAGGAGTGCATCCGTCGGGCCCTGTTCCTTGAACGCTTCGCCGACCCCTCGGGTGAACCGGTGTATCGCTGGCACTCGATCTTCGCGGCGGAGTGCCACACGCTCTTCACGCGCAGTGACCCCGACAGGGTCGCTCACGTGCACCGCAGGGTGGCCACGGTGCTCGCGACCGTCGACCCCGTGGCGGCCGTCGACCAGGCCTTGCGGGCCCACGACGCCGCACTCGCTGTCGAGATTCTGCTCGAGAGCTGGGTGAGCATCATGTCGGGCCCCCACGGCGCCGTCACCCTCGAGCGCATGTGCGCCGTGCTGCCCGACGAGTGGTTGGCAGACCCACGGGTCCGCATGATTCGCGCGTGCGGGCTGAGCCTCGTGGGCGATCGCGCGGATGCTCAACGCCAGTATGTGCGCGCCGCCGAGTCGATCGATCCGCACGATCGGGCAGCCGCGCGCGTGCACGACCTTGCCGGGCTCCTCCTCGTCGACGACCACGCGGCCCTCGCGGCGCTCGCCGACCACGTGCGCGACGAGCTCGACTCGACCGAGACGCTCGCGCCGCGCCGCGCTGCGACCCTGTGGCTCTTGGGAATGACCGAGGTGAGACTGCGCCACCGCCCCGAGCTCGCCGTGCGCACGCTCGAAGCGGCCGAACGCGAAGCGACGGCACTCGGCAACGATGTGCTTGCGCGTCGCTCGGCCGGCCAGCTTGCTTTCGCGCACGCGTTCACGGGCGAGTTCGAGCGCGCCGAAGACGTGCTTGAGCGCATTCGCGAGGCCGCGGGCACGGTAGATGGCTGGGACTCCTTCGTGGGTGGCGCGGAAGACGCCGCGGCCGGCTGGGTCGCCTACTGGCGCGCCGACTTCGCGGCATCCGAAAGGCACTTCCGGCGCATCATCGACGCGGGCACGGCCGCATCGAGCTTCTCCGGGGTCGCGCGCATGTATCTCGCGTTCATCGCGGCGGCGGTCGGCGACGCATCCCAGCGCACCGAGGCAGCCGAGCTGCTGCGCGGAATCGCCACGAACGAGGCGCACGGCGTGCCGTGGCCGGCCTACCGAATGATTGGTCTCGCGAAGCTCGCCGAAGCCGAGGGGCGCGAGGAGCGTGCGGCGATCATCGCGCGCCGCTTCGAGTTCATCGCGAACATTCCCGCGGTGGGCGTCATGGTTGCCGAGCTGTTGCGGCGCGCGGGTGATGACCGAGCGGCGGTGGGGCTACTCGAGCAAGTGCGGTCGGTCACCGCCCCCTACGTGCGCGTTGCCGCCGGAGTCATCTCGGCACTCGTGCAGCGCGGGCGCGGTAACACCACGGCGGCGCACGAGACTCTCGAACGCACGCTGCAGGTCGCTGCCCCGCTCAACATTTATCGGCCGTTTGTCGACGACGAGCAGCTGCTGCGCACTCTGCTCATCGAGCATGCGGCGTGGGGCACGCGGTTCGAGCCCTTCCTTGCCGCGGCGACGCGCTCGCCCGTCAGCCAAGCCACCGAGGCGCTGTCTGACCGTGAGCGCGAGATCTTGGGCTACTTGCGCACGACGATGACGGCGAGCGAGATCGCCGCCGACCTCAACCTGTCGATCAACACCGTCAAGACCCACTTGCGCGCGCTGTATCGCAAACTCGGTGTCGCCTCGCGGCGCGAAGCCGTGCGCGTCGGAATCTGACATCGACGGATGTTCGCTCACCCCGCAAGGGTGAGCCTGTTCACCCGCACGCGGCGCGTGGGCCGTAGCGTGCCCCTACTGGGTGCCCGACAGAGGTGCCCCACACCGACTGAGGGAGTAGCTCGTGAGTTTCTGGGCCAACATTTGGGACCTGTTCTTGTTGTCGATCTGGGTGTTCGCATTCATCTCGTACCTGTGGGCCGTCATCGCCATCTTCGGCGACATCTTCCGCGACCGTGAGCTCAAGGGTTGGGCGAAGGCGATCTGGGTGTTGTTGCTGTTCGCTGTGCCCTTCTTGACCGCACTCATCTACCTCATCGTTCGTGGCGGCGGCATGAGCCAGCGCGCGGCGCAGGCCTACGAGGCTTCGCGGGCGGCGACCGACGACTACATTCGCACCGTCGCCGGGTCGACCGCGACGGCCGACATTGAGAAGGCTAAGGCGCTGCTCGACTCGGGCGCGATCACGAAGGCGGAGTACGAGACGCTGAAGGCGAAGGCCCTCGCATGACTCTCGGCCCCGTTGAGATCGTCACGATCGTTTTTCCCGAGAACAAGTTCACCGGGGCGATCCTGCCCGAGCTCTCGCACGTTGTCGAAGGCGGCACTATCTCGATCATCGACGGGTTGTTTGTCACGATCGACGAAGACGGAATTCCGGCCTACTTCGAGTTCGACGAGCTCGATCAGAACGACGACGTGGCGTCACTCGTCGGCGTGCTGCAGCGGGTCGAAGGCCTGCTGTCGGACGACGACGTCGCTCACCTCACCGAGACGCTCGAGCCCAACAGCTCGGCCGCGATTCTCGTGTTCGAGCACACCTGGGTGAAGCCGTTGCGCGACACGATCGTCGCGGCGGGCGGCATGCTCGTCGACAGCATCCGGATTCCCGGCGCCGTCGTCAGCGAAGTTCAGGCCGCTGTCGCGGAAATGATCGACGACTAAGCAGTATCGAAACCGAAGAGGAGCACGAAAATGCCACGAAGAAGAGGTCGCCCCGGCCTTGTCGGAACCGCCGCGCGCACCGCCGTTGTTGTCGGAACCGCCCAGGCGGTGTCGGGCAACTCGGCGGCTAAGCAACAGGCCGCCTACAACCAAGGCGCCCAGGCTGCGCAAGCGCAGGCCGCCGCTGCCGCCCCGGCGGCGCCGGCGCAAGACGACATGATGGCGCAGCTCACGAAGCTGAACCAGATGCACGCCGCCGGCATAATCGATGACGCTGAGTTCGCTGCGGCGAAAGCGAAGGTGCTCGGCATCTAGCCGGGCATGGTGAGTCGATGACGATGACAGCCCCTGCTGGCACTCGGTACCCCCGAGGCACAGTGATCTTGATCAGCCTCGCGGGGGCTGTCGTCGTCGGCCTCGGCATGAGCGCGCTCCGCGACGTGCTCGCGCCCGTGCTCTTGACGCTCGTCTTGACCATTTGCGCGAACCCCGTGCGCGTCGCGTTGGAGCGCCGTGGCGTCAGTCACGGCCTCGCCAGCGGCTCGGTGATCATCACCGTTTTCTTGCTTCTGGCCGGTCTCGCGTCGGCGATTATCATCGCCCTCGGCCAGTTCGTCACGCTCCTGCCGAGTTTTTCGGCAGAGCTCGCCGCGATCGGGGCAACGGTCGCGAGCGCCTTGGCAACAGTCGGCGTCGACACCGAACAGATTCGCATCATCGGGGGCGCTTTCGAGCCCTCGGCGATGGTCGGCCTTGCGACCGGACTCTTCGGCAGCGTCTTCAGCATCGTCGGCGGGCTCGTGATCGTGCTGACCATGCTGATCGTGATGTCGGCCGACGCGATCTACCTGCCGACCGTCGCTCGGCAGATCGGCACCGAGCGGCCGCACCTCATGGAGGCCTTGCGCGACTACACGAAGAACGTGCGCCGCTTCATGGTGGTGACGACCGGCCTCGGGTTCTTGCAGGGCCTGCTGTGCACGATCGCGCTACTCATCATTGACGTGCCTGCCGCCCTGCTGTGGGGGCTGCTGATGTTCTTCTGCAGCTACATTCCCAACATCGGCTACTTCATTGCCCTCGTGCCGCCGCTCTTCTTCGGCTTCCTGGTCGGAGGGTGGCAGACGGCGCTCGCCGTGCTCATCGTTTACGCCATCATCAACGCGATCGTGCAGACCGTGATTCAGCCGCGACTCGTCAGTTCGGCGGTCTCGCTCAGCCAGACGTTGACGTTCTTCTCCGTGCTGCTGTGGGCCTCCATCTTGGGCCCGCTGGGCGCGATTCTGGCGATCCCGCTGACGCTGTTGGTGCGTGCGATTCTCGTGGATGCTCATCCGGAAGCGCGCCTGTGGCGCCCCGCAATCGGCGATATCGCCGAAGCCAAGCAGATGCTCAAGGCCGACAGTCTCGCGGCGAAGGAGCAGCGTCGCGAAGCGAAGGCCGCGAAGGTCGCGGCCAAGCGCCCCTAGCGGGTCCTACTGCGAGATCGGCTCGTGCACGTAGCCGACCGAAGCCACCCACTCGCGAATGACGTCGCGCTGTGAGTCGTCGCACGTGTAGCCGTAGCCCACGCTGACCTCCCAGTACTCGAACGCGCTGGTCCAGATGGTGTGGTCGAGAGTCCAGCCTGGCAGGACGGTGAGCGCGTAGCAGTCGGCCATGGTCTCCCAGTCGCCGCCGAAGGCCTCGGCGGCTTTCGCGGTGGGCCCAGGGTTGGTGAACTGCAACACGTGCGCGTACTCGTGATACGCCAAGCCGGTGCGGAGCCAGTCGTTCATGAACGGCTCACCCCGCATCTCGGCGTCGTCGTAGTGGATGGTGAACGGGTCGTCGCCTGCCACACACCCCCAGACGTCTTCTTCACACATGGCGTCGGCAGAATCGAGGGCTGTGGCTACATAGCCCAAGCCGAGCTGGTCGGTCGTCGTCTCGAAGAAAGTGCCCGACGTGTTGGTTGAGGCTTGCACGAGAGCGGCCTCGATGGTGCCCGACAACTCGTCAGTGACCTCACGCACTTCGGTGATGTCGCGCTCGAGCGCCGTCGCCGTCCAGCGATGCGTCCACCCCCGCTTGATGAGGCTCGAGAGGTAGGTCGTGTCAACGAGCGTGGCGAACGGCACGCCGTCGAGCTGTGCGGCAGTGCTCATCAGCTCTTGTGCCGCCGACGAGAAGGTTTCTTTCTGATCGATGAGGTCGCGCTGCTCGTCGAGATCGTCGAGTTGTTGCTCGATCTGCGCGAGCGCTCGGTCGAGCTGCAACAGGGCGACGGTGAGGCCGGCGCCCGCCGCGACGAACCCGATCGACAGCAGAATGACCGCAACGAGCATGCCGCGCCGGCGCTGTGGTGCTGGCGCGGGCGCGACGCTCTCGTCGGCGGTCGGCTCGGCGACAGGTGGTGCCTCGTTCGGCTCGGCGACAGGTGTTGTCTCGGCCGGCGTCTCCGTCGTCGGTTCTATAGCCGCCGGCTCGTCCGCCATCAGCTCGCGACGAGGTCGAAGCGGTCGGCGTTCATGACCTTGGTCCACGCCGCGACGAAGTCGTGCACGAACTTCTCCTTGTTGTCGTCTTGTGCGTAGACCTCGGCGTACGACCGCAGAATCGAGTTCGAGCCGAACACGAGGTCGGCGCGCGTCGCCGTGTAGCGCACTTGCCCGGTCGAGCGGTCGCGCAGGTTGTAGGCGTTGAATCCCGAGGGCTCCCAGACGAGGCCCATGTCGGTGAGCGTCACGAAGAAGTCGTTCGACAGCACGCCGACAGAGTCGGTGAAGACGCCGTGGCTTGTGCCGCCAAAGTTCGTGCCGAGCACGCGCATGCCGCCGACGAGGCAGGTCAACTCCACCGCCGTCAGGTTCATGAGGCTCGCCCGGTCGAGCATGAGCTCTTCGGCCGGCACCGTGTAGTCCTTCTTGAGGTAGTTGCGGAACGCGTCGTGAATCGGCTCGAGCGGAGCGAACGAGTCGACGTCCGTCCACTCCTGCGTCGCGTCACCGCGCCCCGGGTGGAACGGGATGCTCACCGCGACGCCCGCCTTGTGCGCAGCATCCTCAACCGCCAGATTGCCGCCGAGCACGATCAGGTCGGCCACGCTCACGCCGGTCTCGGCCGACAGCGCCTCGTAGACCGCGAGCACGCGGGCAAGCCGCTCGGGCTCGTTGGCGTGCCAGTCGCGCTGCGGGGCGAGCCGAATGCGCGCGCCGTTCGCACCACCGCGCTTGTCGGAGTCGCGGTAGGTGCGCGCGGAGTCCCACGCGGTCGTCACCAGATCACTCATAGACAGCCCGCTGTTCCGGATGCTCGCCTTGACGGCCTCGACGTCGTAGTCGCTCTTTCCGGCCGGCACGGGGTCTTGCCAAATGAGGTCTTCCGTGGGCGCGAGCGGCCCGACGTAGCGGTTGCGCGGACCCATGTCGCGGTGCGTCAACTTGAACCACGCACGCGCGAAGACCTCGCTGAAGTACTCGGGGTCGTTGTAGAAGCGCTCGGAGATCTCGCGGTAGATCGGGTCTTTGATCATCGCCATGTCGGCATCGGTCATGATCGGGTTCTGGCGCGCGGTGCCCTCGACGTCGAAGGGCTTGTCTTCTTCGGCGATGTCGATGGGCTCCCACTGCGGCGCACCGGCGGGGCTCGTAGCGAGCTGCCACTCGTACTTAAAGAGCAGGGTGAAGTAGCCGTTGTCCCACTGGGTGGGGTTCGTGGTCCAGGCGCCTTCGATGCCGCTCGTCATGGTGTCTTTGCCGACACCGCGGCTCACGTGGTTGTTCCACCCGAGGCCTTGCTCGGCGATGTCGCCGCCCTCGGGGGCCGGGCCGAGGTTCTCTTCGCGGCCGTTACCGTGCGTGCGGCCGACGGTGTGGCCGCCGGCGGTGAGGGCGACGGTCTCTTCGTCATTCATGGCCATGCGCGCGAAGGTCTCACGCACGTGGGCAGCCGTCTTGAGCGGGTCGGGCACGCCGTTGACGCCCGTGGGGTTCACATAGATGAGGCCCATCTGCACAGCCGCGAGCGGGTTCTCCATCGTGCTGGGGTCATCGACGCTGCCGTAGCGCTCGTCGCTCGGCGCGAGCCACTCTTTCTCGCTGCCCCAGTAGGTGTCTTTCTCGGGGTGCCACAAGTCTTCGCGGCCGAAGGCGAAGCCGAAGGTCTTGTGGCCCATCGACTCATACGAGAGCGTGC
>CAYWZI010000041.1:433-15041 GCA_964462815.1 uncultured Microbacteriaceae bacterium | reverse complement strand
CGATTCGAAGTTCTCGCGCCAGTTGGCCGTGAAGAGCAGGGTGTGGTGCTCGAGCTGCGGCAGCTCACCCTTGATGCCCAAGTAGAGCAACAGGGCGCTGGGGCCCGCGGTCTTCTTGTCCCAGTACGCCTGCGGGTACGTCTGCAGCTCGTCCGGCAGAAGCTCGGTCTCCGTGTGGTGCAAGTCGGCGGCCGACACGACGAGGTCGGCCTCGATGACCTCGCCACCCTCGAGCTCAACCCCCGTGACCGCCTTCGTGGTCGGGTCGACGATGATGCGCGCAACAGGCGACGATGTGCGGATGCTCACACCCTGCTCTTCCGTCACCGTAGCAATGCGCTCGATGAGGCGAGTGAATCCGCCCATCGGGTAGAGCACGCCGTCGGTGAGGTCGAGGTGTGACATCAAGTGGTACATGCTCGGCGTCAAGAACGGAGACGAGCCGAGGAACACGGCCGGGTAACCCAGAATCTGCCGCAATCGCAGGTCGGTGAAGCGCTTGCCGACGTAGGCGTCGAGGTTCTGCAGCAGCATGCGCACGAGCTTCGCGGTGCGCTTGAGGACGTCGCCGCGAATCAGGGGGCCGAACGACGCGAAGCTCGTGTAGAGAAAGCGCTTCTTCGCCATGTCGTACGTGTCGAGTGCTGAGTCAAGGTACTTCTCGAGCTTGGCGCCAGCGCCCGGCTCAATCGACTCAAAGAGCGCCACGTTCTCGGCGCGCGAGGCTGCGATATCGGTGGGCTCGTCGAAGCCTTCCGTGATCACGCGGTAGCCGGGGTCAAGCTGCACGAGCTCGAGCTGTTCGGCAGCACTCGTCCCGCAGAGCTTGAAGAAGTGGTCGAAGACCTCGGGCATGAGGTACCACGAGGGGCCCATGTCAAACCGGAAGCCGTCTTTCTCCCACGAACCAGCGCGGCCGCCGACCTCGGGCTGCTTCTCCACGAGCGTGACCTCGTGTCCGTCGCGAGCGAGCAAGGCGGCACTCGCCAGGCCAGCGATGCCTCCACCAATGACGACCACGCGACTCATGATGCTTCTCCGATCGAGAGGGATTCTGCGGCGGACCGCGGGCGAGGGGTGCGACCAACAAGCGCTCCGAGAGCAATGCGGGCCTTGACGGGGTCGGGCACGCGCACGCGAGCGCGCACGAGCTGCGACGCCGGAGTCTTGCGCAGCCGCACCGAGAGCTCAGCGAACAAGCCTTGCGCCAAAGCGACCGCGCGGCGGCTGCCCTTTGGCAGTTCGGGAATCACTGCGGCCGAGGTGCGCAGATCGGCGTCGATGTCATCGAGCAACCGGTGCTTCTCAGCCTCGGTGAACGAGTCGACACGGATTCCCGGAAAGTAGCTGCGTCCGAGCGTCTCGAAGTCAGCGGCAAGGTCGCGCAAGAAGTTGACCTTCTGAAAGGCCGCTCCGAGTGCACGAGCCCCGGTGACCAGACGGTGGTCTTGCTCGTCGTCGATGGGCATCCCCTGCACGAACGCTCGCAGACACATCAGCCCGACGACCTCGGCCGACCCATAGACATAGCGGTCGAAGCTCTCTTGATCGTGCTCGGTGTCGGTGAGGTCCATGCGCATCGAGTGAAAGAACGGTTCGGTCAACTCTTCACCGAATCCGACTTCGCGCGCCGAGCGCGCGAACGCATGCACGACGAGGTTGGTGCTGTAGCCCGAGGCCATGGCGGCGTTCGTCTCTGCTTCGAACTCATTGAGGTACCGCGCAGCGTGCACGGCGTCGAGCCCGGCCTCGGCGACACCGCCGTCAACGATCTCGTCGGCGACCCGAACGAGAGCGTAGATGTTCTCGACGTGCTGGCGCACCCCCGCATCGAGCAATCGTGAGGCGAGTCCAAACGACGTGGAGTATCGGCGAATGACGGTCGACGCCGTCTCGTCGGCGACTTGGTCATACAGGCTCAAGCGGTTCATCGCACCCGTTTCAGCACGGTCTCGGCGACGGGGTGGAGCTCGTCGCGCAGGGCAGCGGGAATGTGCGGCTCAGCAAGCCGCGCAAGCGCACGGTTCGCGTACCCGCGCGCAAGGTCTTCGGCGAAGGCACGTGCCCCGCACTCGATGAGCAGCAGGCGCGCTTCGGCAGCCTCCTCCAACGAAAGGTCAGCCTTGCCGATGAGCTCGCACAACCGAGCCCAGGCAGGAGTCGAGCACGCGAACGCGATCATCACGGTGCGCTTGCCCTCACGCAAGTCGCCGATTGTCGTCTTACCGGTCGACTCTTCTTCGCCGAAGACACCGAGAACGTCGTCGATGATCTGGTAGGCAATGCCGATATCGCGTCCGAACTCGCCCAGCGTCGTCACCGTGGCCTCCGGCGCGCCGGCGAGAATCGCGCCCGCCTGCAAAGGGCTCTCAAACGAATACACGGCGGTCTTGAGTCGTTCCATCGTCAAGATGTCGTCGACGAGCGGCATGTCGGGGTCGATCGAGAAATCGACGTCGATCAGTTCGCCGGCGGCGCTCGTGAACATCGCTTCGTCGAGTACATCGAGCAACCGCTCGCGCGTCGGAGACGTAACGCCGCTCTTGTCGATGAGCCGGTATGCGTTAAACAAGGCCAAGTCACCCGCGATCACGGCAGCAGAAACCCCACGATGCTCGGCAATCTCAACGCTGACACCGCGATCAACAGCATGGTCACGATACGCACCCGAGATGTTCGGGATGCCCCTCCGCACGAAATCGCGATCAATCACATCGTCGTGCACGATGAGCGCGGTGTGCAGCAACTCAAACGACGCGCCCACGTAGGCCGCGGCATCCATGTCGGTGCCCCCGAGTCCGGCATAAGCCGCCATGACCATGCGCGGGCGGAATCGCTTGCCGCCTTGCGTGTTGCGCTCGAGCAGGCCCCACAAGTGCAAGTAGTGGTCTCCCAGGGGCGCAGCCCGCTTCTTGGATAGGCTGAAGAAGCGCTCCAGCACAGCGTCGACCAAGGCAGCTCGCGCCTCTGCGATGCTCGACTGGTCGTTCCTCTTCACCCAAGCAGACTACCGCGGCCCATGAGCGAACTCCCTGAAACCGTCGTGCTGCTGTCTGACGACGGCACCGCGATCGGCACGGCACCCAAAGCGACCGTGCACACGACCGACACCCCACTGCACTTGGCGTTCTCGTGCCACGTGTTCGATGAGCGCGGACGGGTTCTTGTGACTCGCCGCGCTCTCAACAAGGCCACGTGGCCGGGAGTGTGGACAAACTCGTTCTGTGGGCATCCGGCACCCGGTGAAGACGCGGCCGCCGCCATCACTCGCCGCGCTCAGCGCGAACTCGGTCTGACTGTCACGGACGTGCAGGTTGCCTTGCCCGACTTTCGGTATCGCGCCGTGGATGCCTCGGGAATCGTCGAGAACGAGATCTGCCCGGTGTATACCGCTCGCGCGGTGGGAGACGTATCGCCGGCCGCTGACGAGGTCGCCGAGTGGGCCTGGGTTGATCCTGCCGAGCTGCGGGCCTCGGTGTCGGCCGCGCCGTTCGCGTTCAGCCCGTGGCTCGGTTGGCAACTGAGCGCGTGGTCGGGCAATTACGCACCCGTCAGCTGACCGGCGGGCACGCCCGCGGGGGGCGTTCGAGGAATCTGCACCACCATCGTCGTGCCGTGCGCGCCGTCGGAGATAAGCGAGATGGTGCCTCCGATGCGGTGCTCGACGAGCGTCTTCACGATCGGTAGGCCGAGGCCAGTACCCGGTACGTCGCGGTGGGCCGGCGAGTGCACGCGATAGAAGCGCTCCCAGACCGCCTCTTGTTCGTCGAGGGGAATGCCTGGCCCTTCATCGCTGATCGACACGGATACTGCGTCTTCAGCTTCGGTGAGAATCACGGTGACACGGCCGCCCTGCGGACTGAACTTCGCGGCGTTGGTCACGAGATTCGACACCACGCGAATGAGGTCTTGCTCGACCGCCTGAATCACCACCGGGCTCTCAGGAAGCTCCAGCTCGACGCGCACCTCGCCCGCCGTAGACGCGAGGCCGATGATGTCATCGACGCAATCCTGCAACAGGGCACCCATGTCGACGAGCGTCGGCGGGCGCGTGCTCGCCTGCGCTGTGCTGAGCCGACTGAGTTCGAGCACGTCTTCGATCACATCGGCGAGACGACGGGCGTTGCGGTAGATGATGCGCCCGGCTTGCTCGGTCTCGGGGTCGAGATGCGCGTCGATCACTTGCTCAGAAAAGCCCAAGATGCTCGTGACGGGCGTGCGCAACTCGTGACTCACGGCCGAGATGAAGACGTCTTTCTGCGCGTTGAGTTGCGAAAGCTTGTGCGCGATCGACAGGGCGTCGCGCTCACGCTCGGCGAGCTCGGCGGTCGTCGCCCTCCATTCGGCGCTTTGCGCGGCAACGAACAGGCCCGCTGCCGCATGGGTCAAGACGAACAGCTGCAGCGCGAAGATCGCATTTCGAAGGTCGCCGTGAATAAGAACGGCGAACGGCCCGACATCGAGCGCTGTCGCGACAGTTGCTGCTGTGGCGAGACCGATCGTTTGTACGGCCACAACAACCGGCGGGAACCGCGAAGCGGCCCACATCAGCGTGGTCAGGAGCAAGAACGTGATCGCGAGGGGCGCCGCGGGGCCGAACACCACCACCGTCAGAACCACAAGCGTGAAGGACTGAAGAATCGGTTCCCAAACTGGCGTGACTAGTCGCTCATTGAGGGGAACGAGCACGATCGGAACCAGCGCGACGATCGCGCTGAGGTGCGAAGTGAGCAGCGCGGCGGCAATCAATGCCGGATTCGCACCCTCAAAAATGCTGGCCCCCGCGCCGGCCACGACAACCAGCACAAGCACCCCAGCGGCGCTGCTGATCAAGAACCAGCCCATCTGGTTGAGATCACGCATCGTCGCGTGTGGGCGTCCACGCGTCAGCATCTGTGCCACAACCCACGCCTCAGCCCCGATCGCGATGCCGTAGGCGATCGACAGCTCGATCGATCTGCCGCCCGCGATGCCGACCACAGTCAGCGCCACGGCAACGAGAATCGCGACGAGAACTCGCCGACCGCGACTGACGAGAACAGTGATGACCGCGGCAGCAGAGCCGGGAAACCAGATCGCCACGGGCAAGTCGGGCGTGACGGCGATGACGGCCCACCACGACGCGCCGACGGTGACGCCGAGCAAAAGTGCGATCACCGCCCGACGGTGGGCCGTGGGCAGGTCATAGATTCGAGCGGCGATGCCCCGAGCATCCATGCTGTGTCCTTGCTCTCGTGGCGTGCGGGGTGCTCGCCACCGTGCCCCACACGATACTGCCGCCTCGGCCGCCGAGGGCAAGGGATCGCGGCGGATGGAGGCTCACCCGTCGTTACTCACAGGCGACACGTTGCAGGTATCCCGTGTCAGCCTCGTGCGTGAGAGACTTACGCGCACGTGGGGGAACGGGGAAATGCATGGCACACGTATTGATCGTGGAAGACGAGCCCGATGTCTTGCTGTTGCTCGAGAACCGAATGCGAGCCGCGGGGCACGAGATCGAGAGCGCGATGGATGGGGAGACGGCGCTCGAGATGGTTGGTGCGAATCGACCCGACGTCATCGTGCTCGACTGGATGATGCCGCGCGTCAGCGGAATCGAGGTTCTCGAGCGATTGCGCGGAGACGACCCCGGCCACGACATCAAGGTGCTCATGCTTACCGCGAAGTCGCAGCAGACCGACATTGATCGTGCCTACGCTGCCGGGGCGGACGACTACATCGTCAAGCCCTTTAGCTCGCGTGACCTCGTTGAGCGCGTCGCCGGGCTCGTAAGCGCGTAGTCGCGCCTCGCTACTCTGAGGTCGGCGCGATCTCGGTGCGGTGGAAGTTCAGCCACGAGCGCGAGGCTGTCGGCCCGCGCTGGCCCTGATACCGGTTCAAGTACGGGCCCGTGCCGTAGGGGTTTTCAGCGGGCGAGCTCAGGCGGAAGAAGCAGAGTTGCCCGATCTTCATGCCGGGCCAGAGCTTGATCGGCAGAGTCGCGACGTTGCTGAGCTCAAGGGTCACGTGGCCGGTGAACCCAGGGTCGATGAAGCCGGCCGTCGAGTGGGTCAGCAGGCCCAGGCGCCCGAGCGAGCTCTTGCCCTCGAGTCGCGCGGCGACGTCGTCGGGCAGGCTGACCTGCTCGTAGGTCGATCCGAGCACGAACTCGCCCGGGTGCAAAATGAACGGCTCGTCGGGCTTCGCCTCGACCAGCCGAGTCAACTCGGGCTGTTCCTCGGCGGGGTCGATGAACGGGTACTTGTGGTTGTCGAAGAGCCGAAACAGAGAGTCGAGCCGCACATCAACGCTCGACGGCTGCACCATCGCGAGATCGAGGGGCTCAAGGCCAACGCGGCCCGACGACAGTTCGGCACGGATATCGCGGTCGCTCAGCAGCATGCGGTCAGCCTAGCGAGGCGGCGCACTCCCTCTCGGCCTCGCTCACGCGCAATTGGAGATGAACGAGTACAGCTCGCCGTCGACGACAAACAGCGTTTGGAGGTTGGAGATGGTGTCGCTGAACTGTGCGTACCGAGTATCAATCGTCACCGTCACCGAGAACGCGCGGCCGAGCGCCTCACTGTTGAGCGCTGGGGAGCAATTGTTTCCAGGCCACCCGAACGGCTCCGATTCCTGCAGCGTTTCAACATAGGGGGTCACCACTTCGGAGTACGCCCCTTCGATCTGGCCCTCGGCATAGGCGATGGCTTCCGGCGCACTCGCATCGAAGAACCCGGGGACGACAGCTCGATTGTCGAAGTCGAGTCCAGCCCGCGTGGACTCGGCGTACGCCGCGTTTCGATTGATGAAGTGCTGGATCATCCGCGCTTCCACATCGACGGCAACGACATCAACCGTCGACGACGTCGCAAGCTCAACGGGCTCGTCAGAAAGCGAGCGAACAACCGCCCTCCATTGCCGCGGCTCCTCGTCGTCGATCACGTCTCGGTGATCCACACGGATGCTGGGCCCCGCTTCCTCGACAGTCTCAACGGCCTGCCACTCACCGTCAACCCGTTGTTCGATCGCGACACTGACGACGTCGGTGCGGTCATCGGACAACTCAACGTCGGCGGTCAGAGTGAGCTCGTCGCCCACGACGAGCTCGGCGGGAGCATCCAACGCGATGTCGACGCTGACGTCGTCGGGTTCGAGTGGCGCAGTACATCCCGCGAGAAGCACCATCATGGCGGCGGCTGTTAGGGCGAGAACTGTCGTGCGCATCAGCGACTCCTTTGTCGACGACGATGGGGCGGGGGTGGTGGGTAGACTCTTCTCCAGCGCAGAAGTGAGCGCGTGGGGATGTAGTTCAATGGTAGAACTTCAGCTTCCCAAGCTGATAGCGCGGGTTCGATTCCCGTCATCCCCTCTTGGCCCGCCGAAACCTGTTCGGCACATGGCTCGACGCGCAGACGCTGGCGCGTCTGCGGGGTTCGATTCCCGTCATCCCCTCCACTTAGTCTTCGTCGGTGATCGCGTAGCTTTCGATCTCGGCGCGCACGCGATCGAGAGCATCGGGTGAGAGCCCCGCGTCACCGGTGACGTCCCGCCATCCGTCAACCATGACGTCTCCGAAGTTGTGGCCGTGCCGCGCGGACACGCTCGTGCCCATGAGCATGTCGACGGTCACCTGAAGGCCCGTGACAGCCGGAATCCACCGCATCGCGGGGCTCACGTCGGCACCGCGTTGCTCGGGCTCAAGCCATTCCGGCGGCGACCACAGCAGCTCGGCCGTGAGCCACGTGATCGGGTCGGTCGCGTGTTGCAGGTAGACCACTCGAGGCTCAGCCCACAGGCCGGGCAGACGTTCCGTGTCACCCGGCAGCGACATCCACCGCACCTGGGCACCGTCGTCGAGCACGGGTTGCCAGGCAGGGCTGCCGGCGTCACGCGACGCCTGGAGGTCGCGCCACAGCGTGGAGCTGGCCGGGCTGCCGACGAACAAGGCACCGTCGGTGCGCGCGCGGAGGTCGTCGAGGCTAGAGAAGATCTCTTGGCTGCCGTGAGCGCCGAGACTCAAGCCGTAGACGACGAGCCGCGGGCGCTCGTCAACGGGCAGGCTCGACCATTCTGCATACACCGCGTCAAAGGTCGCTCGAGCGGTGGCGAGGGGGGCATCCGGATCGAACAAGAACGACACCCAGCTCGGCAGATAGGCATACTGCACCGCGACGATCGCCGTGTCGCCCGCGTGCAGGTATTCGACAGCGTCGACAGCTTGGTCTTCAAGCCATCCAGAGCCCGTGGTCGTCGCCACAACAAGCAGCTCACGCTCGAAGGCCCCCGTGCGACGGAGTTCGGCGACAGCCAACTCGGCTCGCTCGGCGACGGTCGGTGCGTTCTCAAGTCCGACATAAACGCGAATCGGCTCTAGAGCCTCGAGCCCGGTGAGAGTGGTGATTTCTGTTGCGGTCGGCCCCCCGGCGATGAAGGCCCCGCCGTGGCGGCCAAGGCCACTCCACTCGACGGCCGACTCGGGGCCAGCTGATCGGTAATCGCTCGGTGGCTCAACGAGTGCCACATCGGGCGAGCCATTGCGGTTGGCGTAGATCGCGTCGAGCGCTGCAATGACAACGATGCCCACCACGAGCGACGCGGCAATAACCGCGACCGTCGCACCGAGCACCCCGATCGCGGGGCCGGTGAGGCGCACGAGGTGGAGGGTCATGCGGCGGACTCCCCGCCCGATTGCGACGAGCAGGGCGGCCGTCAGCACCGCGCCCACCACGAAGCTTCCGCCGGCTACCGAGTCGATGGGGTCGACCTCGACGAGTGCACGCACCTCGTTTTGCCACCCGACGGCGACGAAGCCGATCACGATGATGATGACCGCGGCGAGGGCGAGCATCCCCCACCAAAACACGCGGCGAGCGCGCGCAGACGGTCGCCACCGCGACTGCGAACGGATGATCCACCACACGAGCGCGCCCACCAGGTAGCCGATTCCGAATGAGACGCCCGCGAGGGCTCCCTGCAGAATCGCTGGCCGCGGCAGGAGTGACGGGGTCAGCGACAGGGCCACCAAGGCAAGGCCGATCAGCACCCCGCCGGGGTCGAGGTGCCACCAGCGCCGTGTCATGGCGTCAGCCTAGAGCCGCCCGGTTCGTTCGCACATCACCCCGGTTGGGTGATGGCGCGCCCAATGAGCGGCTCGACGTCGGCCATGAAGCGCCGCACGTTGTCGTCGACGATGATGTCGCTCGGTCGCAGCGGGCGTGCCAGGTGGAGCCCGTCGAGTGACCGAATCCGGCTCAGTGCTACGTAGGTTTGGCCCGGCGCGAACGCACGCGCCCCCAGGTCGACGATGGCGGCGTCGTAGGTTGACCCTTGCGACTTGTGGATCGTGACGGCCCACGCCAGACGAAGTGGAAACTGCGTGAATTCGGCGACGATATCCTTCGAGACCCGCTTGGTCGCAGCGGAGTAGGTGTAGCGATATTTCTCCCACGTTGCAGGAACCACTTCGTGGCTCTCGCCGTCAACCTCGACGAAGACCGTGCGGCCGATGCGCTCGACCGTGCCGAGCGAGCCGTTCACCCATCGAGGGGTGCCGTCACCGCCGGTGTCATTGCGCAAAAACATCACTTGCGCTCCGATCTTGAGCTGGAGTTCTTCATCGGCCGGGTATCCGCCCTTCGGCCCGAACTCGCCCTGCACGTCGGCGCGTGCGGTCTTGGGGTCTCCGGGCAAACGGCGGAGGGCATCCGCGTTGATGCGCGTCACGGTCGCATTCGTCGTCGCCAGTGTCAACACACCCTCGGCCGGTGCCGGACGCGCACCCGCTTCGTTGAGGGCAGCGCCGATCTCGGGGGTGACGGTGCCGTGGCGCACCGCCGTGAGCATCGCGCGAAAGTCGGCGTCGTGCTGACGATGGATTGTCTGCAGTTCGACGATGCGCAGGGATGCCTCGTTCCAGACGCGCGCGTCGAAAAACCACATCGAGCGATAGTGGTCGGCGTAGTAGGCGCGTTCCCCCTCATCACGACCGGGCACCGGCGCCAATTGGTACGGGTCGCCGAAGAGCACCACTTGCACGCCCCCGAAGGGCTCGTGCCGACGGGCTCGAGCCTGACGCAGGCGCCGATCGATCGCATCCATGAGGTCAGCGCTCACCATCGAGACCTCATCAATCACGACCGTGTCGATTGACGCCAACAGCCGCCGAAGCTCGGGGGGGTCGTCGAAGTCATGGTCGGCAATGAGCCCGATGGGCAAGCGGAACAGCGAGTGAATCGTCTGACCGCCGACCGTGAGCGCCGCAACCCCCGTTGGCGCACACACGACGACCTGGCGCTCGGTGGCGGCGATGAACGCCTCGAGCAAGGTTGACTTGCCGGTGCCCGCCCGACCCGTGACGAAAACGTGCTCGCGCGTCGATTCGATCAGGTCGAGAACGGCCGATTGCTCCGCACTGAGTGGGGTGCCGTCGGGCGCCGTGCGGTGCCCCGGCTGCCTCGACATGCGGTCTCCTGTCTGGTCGCGGGTCGGCGACGAGCCTCCACTGTAGCCGCGTCCGTCGCCGTGCCAGCGTCGTGCCACCCGGTCGCGATGAGCACCCTCGCGTTTAAGCTGACGTCATGAGTCGGCGCGCAGTGCTGTGGGGAGGAGCGGCCGTTGCCCTTGTGGGCGTGGGGGCTGGTTCGTTCCTGCTTGCGAGCATCACGACCGCGACACCGGAGGCGCACACCATGCGCTATCTCGAAGCGCTCGCCGATGACGATCTTGCCGATGCCGCGCGTCTCGCAGGCCTCTCGCCGGATGCTCCTCGTCCGTTGGGGGACGATGGCGAGCCGAGCATCGTGCGCATCATTGAGCGAATCGACCTCGCCGACGGCACCGCGCGCGTCGTCGCCGAGTATGGAAGCGAACAGGATGCCGTGACGGCGGTCTTCACGCTCTCGCGCGGCCCGGCCTACCTCGGCGTGATCCCGGTCTGGCAGTTCTCGACACCGCCCGTGACCACTGCCGAGGTCGGTGTTGACCAGCACGACCGGCTACGTGTCAATGATTCGCCGGTCACGACGTCCGACGCGGGAGACCCAGCAGAGGTGTCGGTCTTTGTTCCTAGTCTGCTGACGGCACGCCTCGTTGAGGCGCACGTCAGAGCACCGAGTGAAGCGATCCGGGTGAACGGATCCTCTCCGACCTCCATCATGCTCGAGGCGACGACCACCCCTGACCTTCAGCGAGTCATTGCTCGTGAGGTCGAGCTGTTCTTACTCGAGTGCACTGAGCAACGGGTGCTCTTGCCCACCGGTTGCCCGTTCGGTCGAACGGTCACCGACCGCGTGGTCGACGAGCCGCTCTGGCAGCTCGTCTCGTCGCCGACGATCGAGATCGTGACGGGGAGCACGCCTGGGCGGTGGGGTGTCGTCGGCAGCGCCGAGTTGCGAGTGATCGCTCAGGTGCAGCGCCTTCGCGACGGCCAACTCAGCGACGTCGACGAGATCGTTGCGGCGGCGATCAGTGGTGAGGTCGTCCTCACCGCCACTGGCCCCGAGCTCACGATCTACCCGCCGCGCGACTGATTCACTTCGGCGCGCTGTGACCGTTGCGTGAGCATCGCGTTCCACGCTGCGAGGTCGGCGTCGCCGTCGCGATCCGCCTGTCGGTCGCGACGCTTCGACTCGCGCGCGTCGGAACGACTCCACGACCAGACCACAAGCATCGCGAGGATCAGCGTCGGAATCTCGCCAACGCTCCACGCGATGCCGCCGCCCGTCTGCTGGTCAGCGAGGGGGGTTTGCCCCCACTCGCGACCCATGGCACCAAACCACTCGGGCAACAGCAGACCCGTGCCGCTGATGAGTGACAGGCCGAAGAAGGCGTGGAAGGCCATCGTCGCGAGCAAGATGATGAGCCGCACCGGGTACACCGGCCGGTAGGGGGCCGGGTCGACCCCAATGAGCGCGTTGACGAACAGGTACCCGCTGAGCAAGAAGTGCAGAACCATCCACTGGTGACCGAGGTGGTCGCCTACCGCCCACGAGAACAACGGGGAGTAGTAGAACACCAAGAGCGACACGGCGAACACCACTGAGGCAACGAGCGGGTGACCCACGATTCCGGCAAACCGCGAATGCACGATGGCAAGGATCCACTCGCGAGGGCCGCGAGAACCATCGGTGCGCGCGTGGATGGCCCGTGCCGCAAGCGTCACGGGCGCCCCGAGCACGAGCATGACAGGAATCCCCATGCTCAGCACCATGTGGCCGAGCATGTGGACGCTGAAGAGGTAACGCTCATACACAGCCAGGCCGCTGCTCGTCACGAGGACGAGCATGACCATGCCCAGCGTCCACAAGATCGTGCGATGCACGGGCCAGTGATCGCCCCGGCGATGGAGGCGCACAACACCAGCGAGATAGAAGAACGCGCCAAAGCTCGCGAGCAAGGCCCACAGCAGGTTGAGGTCCCACTCCGTCGCGAGCCGCCAGGGCTCGAACGCTGGCGGTAGGGGTGAGCCCGTGAGAATCTCGGCGGGCGTCGGGTCGGCCAGTTGGTCGACGGGTACTTGGGGCACAGGGGTCGCGGTGCGCGCAAGCGCCGTCGCGAGTCCTGATGCAGCGCCCATGAGGGCCAACTCGGCGACCACGATCACCCAGAATGCAGTACGGGGCCGCACGTCGCGCTCGATGTGGGCGATCAGGCGCAACCGGTAGTGAGCGCCGAAGGCTCCCAGCCCGATGAGGGCGAGAACCTTCGCGATGACGATGAGCCCGTACGGTGTTGCTAGGCCCTCGACGCCCCCGACGCGAAGCTGTGCGCTGACCAAGCCCGATGCCGCGACCACGATGAAGGCGATGAGGGCGACAGTGGAATAGCGGCGGACCACAACGCTCACGCGATCGGCGAGCACGGGCTGCAGCAGCACGATCGTGAGCAGTCCCCCCACCCAGACCGCGGCGAAGACACTGTGCAGGTACACCGCGGTCACTGCCGCGTCGTGGTCGGCGGTTCCCCCCGTGTGACCCGTCTGCGCGACGGGCCACAAAGCCGCCGCCGCGATGACGGCAACGATCGCGAGAAGCGCGGGGCTGCGCAGCGCGAAGCAGAGCACCGTCACCGCCGCGGCCATAAGGGTGGTCCAGAGCCACGCCTGACCAAGCTCCGTGCTCGTGAAGTATGCCGCCAACAGGGCGCCGAACCGATCATCAAGGGCAACCGGCTCGGCGTAGATGCTCATGAAGGTGAAGAAGCCCGTCGTCGCCGCAGCGATTGTCCAGGCCGCAGCACTCGCAGCTGCCACGTCGAGCGCGCGCGTGAACTCCGCTCGATCAGGGCTGAGAGCGAGGAGAGCGAGGAGCAGTCCGCCGAGGGTGCCCGCGGCACCGAGCGTCGCGGCAAGCTTGGCGATCGGGAGGCCGTAGCGAACCAGAGCACCGGGATCGATCGCGAGCGGGGCGTCTGCCCCGCCGCCGACAGCGAGCCCGATGAGCAGCGCGCCGCCCGATGCTGCCGCAAGAGAGACGACACCGAGGAGCCCCCATGAGCGGGCTCCCGTGCGGGTCGGTGCGGCAGTGATGGTCACGCGTTCAGGGTATGCGACGGGGCTGAGCGGGGGCCTATCGCGAGCATCCGGAAACGGCGAAGGGCGGCCCTCAATACGAGAGGGCCGCCCCTAGGTGGTTGTGGAGCTGATGACTACTTGGCGGCAGCCTTCAGCTTGCTGCCGGCGCTGACCTTGATGCCCTTCGATGCGGCGATCTGAATCGTCTCGCCGGTCTGGGGGTTGCGGCCCTGGCGCGCCTGGCGGTGGGTCTGCTCGAACGAGATCCAGCCGGGAATTGCGACCTTCGTGCCCGACGCGACGGCGCCCGAGACGACCGTGAAGAGGGCGTCGACGGCGCGGTTCACATCGGCCTGGCTCAGGCCCGACTCAGCGGCCATGGCGGCGACAAGCTCGGAACGGTTCATGGTGTCCTCCTCGGACCTCAACGTGGGTGGTGATGATTCGCGACGCACGACTGCCCGCGAACCGAGTTGACGGTACCAGCAGAACCGCGTGTTTCCGGGGAATTCACCCCGGTGTGCCGAAACTCGCGACAATCGGTGAGGAATGTGAAACGGCGGGGTCCCCGGTGTGGGGACCCCGCCGTGTCAATGAATCGGTTACCAGCTCGACTTGGTGATGCCGGGCAGCTCGCCACGGTGCGCCATGTCGCGGAACCGCACACGCGAGATGCCGAACTTCGTCAGCACACCACGAGGGCGGCCGTCGACAGCGTCGCGCGAACGCACGCGCACGGGCGATGCGTTGCGGGCCCTTGCGCGCGGCCTCGCGCGACTCGTCGGTGCCGTTCGGGTCGACGAGAGCCTTCTTCAGCTCGAGTCGCTTCGCGGCGTACCGCTCGACGACAACCTTGCGCTGCTCGTTGCGCGCGATCTTGCTCTTCTTGGCCATGACTTAGCGCTCCTCGCGGAATTCGACGTGCTTGCGGACGACCGGGTCGTACTTCTTGAGCACGAGGCGGTCGGGGTCGTTGCGACGGTTCTTGCGGGTCACGTAGGTGTAGCCGGTACCGGCGGTCGACTTGAGCTTGATGATCGGACGGACGTCCTGCTGCTTGGCCACTAGATCTTCTCCCCACGGGCGAGAAGGTCCTTCACGACCGACTCGATGCCA
>CAYWZI010000041.1:0-423 GCA_964462815.1 uncultured Microbacteriaceae bacterium | reverse complement strand
GCGTCGATGGTCTTGATGCCCTTCGCCGACAGCGTCAACGTGACATTGCGGCGAAGCGACGGCACGAAGTACGTCTTCTTCTGAATGTTCGGATCGAAACGACGCTTGGTGCGTCGGTGCGAGTGCGAGATGTTGTGGCCAAAGCCGGGAACGGCTCCGGTCACCTGGCAGACGGCTGCCATGATTCCTCCAATATGCGGTTACCGTACGGCGAGCGCCGTACCCAAGGTCACTTGTCGGCACGCAGACACCCGCTGGTCCTCGCGATGCAGCTTCGAGGGCGGGAGCGCGCACAAGAAGCGGTAATACAGGATCAGCGACAAGCCGTCTGCGACTTGGTAGAGAGCGGAGTAATTGATATCCATTCTGGCCGCATCGCGCGCCGCGACAAGGACCGCCACCCCCTGCCACTGGTCGGGCTGC
>CAYWZI010000040.1:0-15170 GCA_964462815.1 uncultured Microbacteriaceae bacterium | reverse complement strand
TCCGCCAGAACCTGCTCGGCAAGCGCGTCGACTACTCGGGCCGTTCGGTCATCGTCGTCGGTCCGCAGCTCAAGCTGCACCAGTGCGGCCTGCCCAAGCTCATGGCACTTGAGCTGTTCAAGCCGTTCGTCATTAAGCGCCTGATCGACCTGGGCCACGCCCAGAACATCAAGAGCGCAAAGCGCATGGTTGAGCGTTCGCGGCCGCAGGTGTGGGATGTGCTCGAGGAGATCATCCGTGAGCGCCCCGTTCTTCTGAACCGTGCGCCCACGCTGCACCGCCTCGGAATCCAGGCGTTCGAACCGCAACTCGTTGAGGGCAAGGCCATTCAGCTGCACCCGCTCGTGTGCGCGGCGTTCAACGCCGACTTCGACGGTGATCAGATGGCTGTGCACCTGCCGCTCTCGGTGGAGGCTCAGGCCGAGGCCCGAATCCTCATGCTCGCGTCGAACAACATCCTCAAGCCGTCCGACGGCCGCCCGGTGACGGTTCCGACGCAAGACATGATCATCGGTCTGCACCACCTCACGACCGTGCGCGAAGGCGCAGCGGGCGAAGGCCGTGCGTTCTCCTCGGTCGCCGCGGCGATCATGGCGATGGACCAGGGCTCGTTGCACCTCAACGCTCCCGCGCGAATCCGACTGCTGGGCGAGAAGTTCGCCGACGGTCGCGAGCTGCGCGAGACCACACTCGGCCGCGCGCTCTTCAACGAGCTGTTGCCGGCGGACTACCCGTTCGTCGACGACGTCGCTGACAAGGGCACCATCTCGCAGATCGTCAACGACCTGGCCGAGCGGTACCCGAAGACGATCGTGGCCGCGACCCTCGACAAAGTGAAGGACGCCGGCTTCTACTGGGCCACCCGCTCGGGTGTCACGGTGGCGCTGAGCGACGTCGTCACCCCGCCGAAGAAGAAGCAGATCGTTGCGGAGTACGAGAAGCGCGCCGCGAAGATTCAGGCTCAGTTCGACAAGGGTCTGACCACCGACGACGAGCGTCGGCGCGAGCTCGTCGAGCTGTGGACCGAAGGCACCAAGGCGGTCAACGACGAGATGCGGGCGAACTTCCCGGTCGACAACACGATCAACCGCATGGTGACCTCGGGCGCCCGCGGCAACTGGCTGCAGGTCGGCAATATCGCCGGTATGCGAGGCCTGGTGTCGAACCCGCGTGGTGAGATCATCGCGCGACCGATCATCAACTCGTACCGCGAGGGTCTGTCGGTGGCCGAGTACTTCATCGCCACGCACGGTGCGCGCAAGGGTCTTGCTGACACCGCGCTGCGCACCGCCGACTCGGGATACCTCACGCGTCGACTGGTTGACGTCGCACAAGACGTCATCATTCGCGAAGCCGACTGTGGCACCTCCAAGGGTCTCGACTTCCCGATCGCGCACGACGTTGACGGTGCGTGGGTTCGCGACGAGAACGTCGAGAACCTCGTGTTCGCGCGCACACTTGCCGCTGACGCGGTGAGCGCCTCAGGCGAGGTCATCGCTCAGGCGGGCGCCGATGTCGGCGACGTGCTCATCGACGCACTCGTCGAGGCGGGCGTGAGCGAGATCAAGGTGCGCTCGGTGCTCACGTGCGAGTCGGCAGTCGGCGTCTGCGCCGCCTGCTACGGCCGCTCGCTGGCAACCGGAACCCGCGTCGACCTGGGTGAGGCCGTCGGCATCATCGCGGCCCAGTCGATCGGCGAGCCCGGCACGCAGCTCACCATGCGCACGTTCCACACGGGTGGTTCGGCTTCGGCCGACGACATCACGCAGGGTCTTCCCCGCGTGACCGAGCTCTTCGAGGCTCGCACCCCGAAGAGCGCGAGCCCCATCGCCGAGAGCGCCGGTCGCATCACGATCGACGACACCGGCGCGCAACTGAAGATCGTGCTCACGCCCGACAGTGGCGACGACGAGGTGGCCTACGCCGTCTCGCGCCGCTCGAACCTGCTGGTCGAAGACGGCCAGCACGTCGAGCTTGGTCAGCAGATCTTCGAGGGTCCGGTTGACCCGAAGGAGGTCTTGCGGGTGAAGGGCGTGCGCGCCGTTCAGCAGCACCTCGTCGAAGGCGTGCAGGGCGTGTACCGCTCGCAGGGTGTGCCGATTCACGACAAGCACATTGAGGTCATCGTGCGGCAGATGCTGCGCAAGGTCACCGTCGTCGACCACGGCGAGACCGACTTGCTGCCGGGTGAGCTCGTTGACCGCTCGAAGTACAACACGCTCAACCGCGCGGCGCTGTCCGAGGGCAAGAAGACTGCCTCGGCTCGTCAGGAGGTCATGGGTATCACCAAGGCCTCGCTCGCGACCGAGTCATGGTTGTCGGCCGCCTCCTTCCAGGAGACGACCCGTGTGCTCACCGAAGCCGCCATGCAGGGCAAGCGCGACCCGCTGCTCGGCCTGAAGGAGAACGTGATCATCGGCAAGCTCATCCCGGCTGGCACCGGTTTGCCGAATTACCGCAACGTGACAGTCGAAGCAACCGACGAAGCGAAGGCCGAGCGGTACCCCAACCGCATCTTCGCCGACGACTCGACCTTCACCGAAGCCGACCTGTCGTTCGTCGACTTCGACTCGTTCTCGAGCGACGACGTCGCCCCGGGAACGTACAACTAGCGAGAAGCAATGTGAGCAGGGGCCCGCGTCGACATCGGCGCGGGCCCCTGCTCATCACCGTGTGGCTCGTGTTAACAGTGTGACTGGTGTGGACTACCCCCGAATACGGGACTATTGTCAGCAGTACGGCGTGTCGTACCGTCTTGGTGAGGCAGTCCGTGCATTCGGCCCAGTTGGGCGACTGCATCCAGGGGGGAGGGTTTGCCGTGGTTTCCGTCAGTGAAGTGCTGATCATCCGTGGGCTGCTGCCGATCGAGACCCTCGACCAACTCCGCGACCACGGCGACGAGGCTGTCGTCGGGGAGTTCATTGAACGTGGAATGGTCACGCCTTCCCAGGTTTCCTCCGCCAAGGCCGAAGTCGCGGGGCTCTCGTTCGTTGAACTCGCCGAGTACCCTGTCGACCGCGCGGCCGTCGCTCTCGTGCCCGCGCAGCTGTGCCGACGCCACAATGTGCTGCCCATTCACGCCACGGGGACAACGATCACGCTGGCAATGGTCGAGCCGGGCGACGTCTTGGCGATGGACGACGTGCGCGCGCTCACCCGCATGCATGTGGTCGCGGTCGTCGCAGAGAAAAACGATCTGCTCGGTGCCATCAACCGATTCCACCGTGCCGACAATGAGTTGAGCGACCTGACGACGGCAATCGAGGAAGAGACGGCGCCGTCGGCGAGTGACGAAGTCGCACTTCGCGATGCTGACCCCGATGACGCTCCGATCGTGCGATTCGTGAATCTGATCATCGGGCAGGCCATTCAAGACCTCGCGTCGGACATTCACATCGAGCCGGGCGAATTCGAAATGCGTGTTCGCTACCGCATCGACGGCGTGCTGCACGACGTCCAGAAGGCCCCCAAGAATATTCAGAATGGCGTGATCTCGCGCCTGAAGATCATGAGTGACATCAACATCGCCGAGCGCCGCCGCCCGCAAGACGGCCGCATGTCTGTGCAGCACGGTGGCCAGGTCATCGACTTGCGCGTTGCGACCCTGCCGACCGTGTTCGGCGAGAAGGTTGTCATGCGTATCCTCGACAACAACGCAACGCGTCGAGACATCGGCGATCTCGGCATGCTTGAGCGAAATCTCACTGTGTACCGCAACTCGTACACGAAGCCCTACGGCATGATCCTCGTCACGGGCCCGACCGGTTCTGGAAAGTCGACGACGCTCTACACGACCCTGCACGCCGTCTCTCGACCCGAGGTCAACGTCATCACGGTCGAAGACCCGGTCGAGTACCGCATGGAGGGCGTCAACCAGGTTCAAGTGAACCCCAAGGCAGGTCTGACGTTCGCGAGCGCGTTGCGCAGCATCCTGCGTTCTGACCCCGACGTTGTTCTCATCGGTGAGATTCGTGACCAAGAGACCGCCCAGATCGCTATCGAGGCTTCGCTCACGGGTCACCTTGTGCTGTCGACGCTGCACACCAACGATGCCCCGAGTGCCATCACGCGTCTCATCGAGATGGACATCGAGCCATTCCTCGTTGGTTCTGCACTCGACTGCGTCGTCGCTCAACGTCTCGCTCGCCGATTGTGTGACCGATGCAAGCAGCTGCAGGAGTACGACGCACCCCATCTCGACGCCCTCGGTTTCGGCCGCCGCGAAGACGAGATGTCCCCCCGGCTCTATCACGCGGTGGGGTGCTCAGCATGCTCAGGCACCGGGTATCGCGGTCGGTTGGCGTTGCACGAAGTCATGATGGTCAGCGAAGAGATCGAGCGCCTTGCCGTCGGGCGCGCCTCGAGCGTCGAGATCATGCACATGGCAACCCAGCAGGGCATGCTCACGCTGAGGCAAGATGGCTGGGCGAAGGTGCGAGCCGGTATGACCTCGATCGAAGAAGTGTTGCGCGTCGTCGCCTGACGAACCGCTACCAGACCTTGCGCCGCGCGCACCTGAAGGGGACACGATGACTGACGCTCTAGGCTTTGGCGCTGATGCGAGCGCGGCCCCGGCCGCCCCGAATCGTCGGGTCTGGTCGGTCAGCACCGAAGACACTGCTGGCACGGCCACTACCGCGGCTCCGCCGCCCGCAGGCCAGCCCGTCGTAGCCCCGGGCCTCTCGCCGATCCCTGAGCTCTCGGTCGGTGCTCCGCACCTTGCCCCTCCCCCTCCCGTCGGGCAGAGTCCGATCGCGGCACCCGCTCCCGGTCAACCTTCCGTGGCTGGTCCTCCGGCGTCGCGCACGGCGATGGATGCCCCGCCCCCCGTCGGCGCCGTCAGCACCATCGCTCCGCCTCCTGTACCCGCCGGCACCGTGCTTCCTGGAATCCACCCGGCGCTGCTCGAGGCGCTCGACGACGTCATCGCGCGCGGTGGCTCTGACCTTCACGTGGCGGGGGACTCGTTGCCGATGGTGCGACTCGATGGCGCACTCACTCCCGTGACGAATGCGACCGTGTGGAGCAAGTCCGACGTGACGGCGATCCTTCAAAGCGTTCTGAGCGAGCGCCGGCGTGAATCGTTTGCGCAGGAGTGGGAACTCGACTTCGCGATCAGCCCTCGTGGTGCTGAACGATTCCGCGTTAACTACTTCAAAGAGCGTGATGCGCTAGCGGGTGCATTTCGATTGATCCCGACGGAGATCAAGTCGCTGAAGCAACTGGGCGTTCCCGGCGTCGTGTCGAAGTTCGCCACTCTGCCGCGCGGCCTCGTGCTCATCACCGGGCCCACTGGCTCCGGGAAGTCCACGACGCTGGCGGCCCTGATCGATCTGGTCAACAAGACGCGAGCTGATCACATCGTCACGATTGAAGACCCGATCGAGTTCGTGCACCGCAACCAGCGCTCTCTCGTGAATCAGCGTGAGGTCGGAAGCGACACGCACTCGTTCGCCGATGCGCTCAAGCGTGTCTTGCGTCAAGACCCCGACGTCATTCTGATCGGTGAGCTGCGCGACCTCGAGACGGTTTCTACGGCTCTGACTGCGGCCGAGACCGGACACCTCGTCTTCGCGACCCTCCACACGCAGTCGGCCGCGCAGACGATCGACCGCATCATCGACGTCTTTCCGCCTCACCAACAAAGCCAGATCCGTTCGCAGCTCGCCCTCACGCTGCAGGGAGTTGTCTGCCAGACTCTGCTCCCGCGCGCGTCCGGCCACGGGCGCATTATCGCGACCGAGATCATGATGGCCACCGGGGCCATCGCCAATCTGATTCGTGAAGGCAAGACCTACCAAATCGCGTCGGCCCTACAGGCCGGACGCGACGCGGGCATGCACACCATGGACCAACACCTCGCCGACCTCGTGAACAGCCACATGGTGACCCACGAGGCGGCTCAGGCCAAGATGCAAGACCCCGAGAACTTCAATCGGCTCGTGCATCGCACTGGCGAGGCTGCGGGGGCCGCCCCCACTGCTCCGTTCGCTGATGGATTCGGAGGCAACCGCTAGTGGCAGGCGTACTGACGTTCTCCTACACCGGTCGTGATTCGAGCGGCAAGCTCGTCAAGGGCCGAGTGGATGCTGCGGGCGAGGCCTCGGTCGTCTCCCGCCTGCGCACCATGGGTATCGCCCCGGTTTCGATCCAGCAGGTGACCGGCGGAACCGGACTCAATCGCGACATCTCGATGGGCGGACTCTTCGACAAGAAGGTCACGATCAAAGATCTGGCAGTCATGAGTCGACAGCTCGCCACGATGATCGGCGCGGGCCTGCCACTGCTCAAGTCGCTGACGATTCTCGCCGATCAATCGGAGAATCCGAAGCTCGCCTCGACGCTTGACGAGGTGCGGGCGGCGGTCGAAGGCGGAAGCACGTTCTCCGACGCTCTTGCGAAGCACCCTCGCGAGTTTCCCCCCATCTTTCTCAACCTCGTGCGAGCCGGCGAAGTCGGCGGTTTTCTCGAAACCTCCCTCGAGTCGGTGGCGAAGAACTATGAAAAAGAGGTCGAGCTCAAGGCGACCATCAAGTCCGCCCTGACCTACCCGGTGGTCGTTCTCATCATGGCGCTCTTGGCCGTGGTCGGCATGATTCTCTTCATCGTTCCGGTGTTCGACGACCTCTTTTCCGACCTTGGCGGCGAGCTTCCGCTTCCGACGCGGATTCTCGTCGTGATCTCGCAGAACATGATCTGGCTGGGGCCCCTCATCATCGTTGGCGCCATCGGGGGCACCATCTGGTGGCGCGCGAACCGACACACTCCCAAGTTCCGCTCCGTCTGGGAGCCACTTCTGCTGAAGATGCCGATCTTCGGAGACCTCTTTAAGAAGATCGCAATCGCTCGGTTCACGCGAAACTTTGGCACCATGATCGGCTCGGGCGTGCCCATTCTGCAGGCGTTGTCGATCGTCGGATCAACGTCGGGCAACTGGCAGATCGAGCAGGCGGTGCAATCGGTGCAAGACTCCGTGCGCCAGGGTCGCACCATTGCGGCGCCGCTCGCGCTTCAGCCAATCTTTCCCAGCATGGTCACGCAGATGATCGCGGTCGGTGAAGACTCCGGAGCCCTCGAGACGATGCTCGAGAAGATCTCTGACTTTTACGACAGTGAGGTGCAGAGCACGACCGAAGCGCTCACGTCACTCATCGAGCCGTTGATGATCGCGTTCCTCGGCGTGATTCTCGGCGGCATGATCGTCGCGCTCTATTTGCCCATTTTCGAGATTTTCAACCAGATCTAGTCGACACGCCGAAGTGTCCCCCGCAATGGGGATGCCGAGGTCATTCGCATACATACAGAATTACCCGTGGGGGGCCGGTTTCATGTTCCGTGGGGGGCCCACCTATCAACCTCCATTTGATGGGAAAGGAAACGGACACATGTCCATTCGCACCGCACTTGAGAACCGCCTCAGCCGCATCGAGAACAACGAGAAGGGCTTCACCCTGATCGAGCTTCTCGTCGTGGTCATTATCATCGGCATCCTCGCCGCTATCGCCGTGCCGGTCTTCCTCGGCCAGCAGGCACAGGCGCAGGACTCGTCCGCAATCTCGGACCTCGCCACGGCCAAGGTTGCCATGGTGAGCTCGCTCGTTGCCAACCCTGGCGGCCCGGGCACGACCGTCACGCAGGCGCTGACCGACTTGGGCTTCCCCGCGGGTGTCACGATCGAGAACGGCACGGCGGCGTTCTGCCTCGAGGCCGTGAGCGACAGCGGCACGACGTTCTTCGTGGCGAGCGGCCCGGCTGGCCCCGCGGCTGGTACCTGCCCGTAACCCTCACGTCACACGCTGAACGGCGGGTGAGGTCGTCACAACTGGCGACCTCACCCGCCGATTCTCGCATCACGAATCACAACAAGCATCCATAAGTTCACACGTACGCAACGATCGGGGGGATCATGTCGATAGAGCGCAGCGGCTCTCGCCATGATGACGCGCGCCTCGGTCGTCCTGAGTCCGATGCTGGCATCGGACTCATTGAGATCATCATTTCGATGTTCTTGATCTCCCTCCTGGCCATCGCCTTCATTCCGGTCATCGTCTCGGCTCTGCGCGCGTCCGAGCTCAACTCGACTGCGGCGACCGCGACCCGCTTGGTTTCTCAAGCCATTGACGAAGCTCGTTCGCGCGGCGCCGCCGACTGCGCTGCGGCCCAGTTGCTCAACGCCACGACCGACGAGGTCGACGCGCAGGGCGTCACGATTACGGTCACGACGAGCGTTCCCGCTGTGGCCGATTGCACGGCGGGTAGCGCGATCACTGTGACTGTGATCGCCGTCAACGATGCCGATAACTCGCTCCTCGCGGATGCTCGCACGCAGATCTTCTTGACAGGCACACCATGACGCACCAGCGCAGCAGTGACCGCGGCTTCTCGCTCATCGAGTTGCTGGTCGCCATGTCCCTCTTTGCCGTGGTCATTACGGTCGTCGGCAGCGTGATCGTGAGCTCCCTCACGGCTGATCGCACCGTGCGAGAAGTGACCGAAACAACCACCAACGGCCAACTGACCGTCAATGTCATCGAAGAGACCGTTCGCAACTCAACGGCAGTTTCGGTCGACCCCGACCCCGACGGGGTTTCGGTGTTTGCCACTGCCCGCACGACGGCGGGCGGAACCGCGCGTTGCCAGGCCTGGTTCTATGACAATGAGGTCGGCACGATGTTCCAACGGACGAGCTCGACGGCTATTGTTCCGCCAGCCCCGGGTTCCGTGAGTTCGGACTGGACAGTGCTCAGTGCCGGAATCGCGCCGATCGCAGACGACGATGGCAACCCGGTTCCCGTATTCGACCTCGATGGAACACGCGGGCTCAGCGTAAGCTTCTCTGTTGACGGGGGATCAGGAACAAGCTCTCTCTTCATCACGACCGTCACTGGCCGTGCACCGCCATCGAATGTGAGTCCGACATGCTTCTAGCAAGGCTTATGCGCCGCGCGAGGGTGCGCCTCGACGCGCGTTCTGACGATCGCGGGAATGCCATGATCGCGGTCGTTGGGTTGCTCGCGGTCACGTCGATGATCACCATGACCGTGACGGGTGCCACCGTGCAGGCGTTGAGCTACACCTCACTCACGCGCGCGGGCGTGCAGTCGAACGCCGCTGCGGAAGCCGGCGTCGATGCGATGCTTGCCGAACTCTTCGCCGATCAGTGCCCGGTCTCGGGTGAGCTGACGGTGCCGCAGGGCGACATTGACCCGACGTTGACGGGCGCGGCCGCCGATGCCCCGTTCTTCGTCGCCACCGTCGCGCAGCGCGTCAGTACTGCGGCCGCGTGGACTGCAGGCTGCCCGAACGGAGCGACCACGCAGATTCGGATCCAGTCGACCGGTTTCGCGACGGACACCGGAGTAGCAGAGTCAGCGTCGGCTGGCGACACGTCGGCGGTCCAGGCTGTTTACGAGTGGACGCCGGGCATCAACTCGGCGGCGGTCACGGGCGCCGCCGTCTTCAGCTACGGCACCCCGGGCCTCTCCAACAGCCTCGAACTGCTCTCCTTCAACGGGAACTCGGCCAACGTCATCGTCGCCGAGGGCAACATTCTCTGCAGCAACAGTGTCTACGTGGAAGGCGACATTGTCGCCGCGAACGGCAACATTCAGCTCGACAACACCTGCAGCGCCGGGGGCAATGTTTGGGCGTCCGGGACTGTCGGCCTGCAGGGCAACAAGACCATTGGTGGCGATGTGATCGCCGCTGGTGCCGGCATTACGCGCATCGATCCGAGCACCGATATCGAGGGCGGCATTTACGCCCGCGGTGAGATCGACAGCTGGGGTCAACGCTGCAGCACGGGAGCCACGGGCTGGGACGCTGCGGGAGATGCGTGCTCGGTCGCGCTCACAACCGGCGCGGACCCCGTGTTCTACAACCGACTCGATGTCGTGGCACCGACGCCGCCCGTGTGGGTCGACGTCAATTTTGTCTCGGCTGACTGGGTGAGTCGCGGGTGGACCGTGCGCACCTACACCGGCCCGTGCACGATCGACAATCGCACAAGAACCAACGCCCAGGTGACGGCGTTCAGCACCTACACGACCCCGACGGTCATCGACATGCGGGGATGTACGTCGGTCGTGTTCTCGTCGAGTGCCAACCTCGTTATGAGCATGCGAACTGACCTGACGTTCATCATGCCGCGCACCGCCAACCTCGAAAACTTCACGGTCTCGTCGGTCGGAAACTTCGACCGTGCGCTTCGGTTCATTACCCCCGACACCGTTGCCGACGGTCGACCCACGACCACGGGCTGCGGTCGTTTCGACATCAACAACCGCAACGAGACGCTCGACGCGATCGCGATTCTCATCTACAGCCCGTGCACGGTTCAGAACAGCAATCAGCTGTCATGGCGCGGGCAGTACTACAGCAGCCGCGTCACGTTCTCGAACAACAGCGAACTCACCTACGTGCCGATCGGCATTCCCGGTTTCGATCTGGGTAACGGTGCGGGCGGGCCCGGTGGTGCGGGGGCGGTTGGCGGCACCCCGACGGCGGGAACTCCCGGTGAGCTCGTCGAGTACATCGACATCGACCCGCCCGCCTAGCGGAACGTAACGTGACCTTCTTCGTGCCGGCCGCGGTCGGCGTGTTCGGCGCCGCCATTGGCTCGTTCTTGAACGTGGTCATTCACCGAGTGCCGCGCGGCATCTCGGTGGTGCGCCCGCCGAGCGCGTGCCCCGCGTGCGCGGCACCGGTGCGACCCTACGACAACATTCCCATCGTGTCGTGGCTTGTCTTGCGTGGTCGGTGCCGCGATTGCTCGGCGCCGTTCTCGGTTCGGTATCCGTTGGTCGAGTTCGTCACGGCGCTTGCGTTCGCGGGTATCGCGGCCTGGCAACTCCCTGCTCTTCTGGCGACAACGACACCGACGGATGCCCTCGCGGTGCTTCTCGTGATCGTCGCCGTGCTCTTTTTCGCCGCAATCTCGATCGCGCTCTCCGCGATCGACCTCGATACGCATCGCCTGCCTGACGCGATCGTGTTGCCCTCGTACGGTGTGCTCGGTGCACTGCTGGCGGGAGCCGCGATTACGACAGGAGATCTCGAATCAGCGGCGCGCGCTGCCGCTGGCGCGGGCATCCTGTTTACGGGGTACTTGCTGCTGGCGCTCATCTCACCCCGCGGGATGGGAATGGGTGACGTCAAGCTGGCAGGGGTTATCGGGCTCATGCTCGGCTGGTTTGGCTGGGCCGCTTTGGCTGTGGGAACCCTTGCTGCGTTCGTTCTGGGTGGCCTTGTTGGTATCGGTTTGATCCTTGCGCGACGGGCGCGTCGCAACACCGGAATCCCCTTCGGGCCGTGGATGCTGGGTGGTGCCTGGGTGGGAATTCTGCTGGGCGATCCGATCGCGCGAGGCTACTTTGCCATATTCGGACTGAGCTGAAGGGAAACACATGGCTGGCGGAGTAGTGGGCGTCGACATCGGTAGCTCGTTCTTGCGTGCTGTCGAGATCGACGACGCAACGAAGGCGCGGCCGACGTTGCTTCGCGCCCACGAGGTACCACTGCCCGAAGGCTCGGTCAAGCGTGGTGAGATTCTCGAGGTGCACACGGTGGCCTCGGCCTTCAAGCGTCTGTGGTCGGCCGGTGGGTTCCGGTCGAAGGACGTCGCACTCGGCATCGGAGGGCAAAGCGTTATCGTGCGTGACCTTGCGGTTCCGCGCATGCCCCTCGCCCAGATCAAAGAGTCACTGCCGTTTCAGGTTCAAGACCTCTTGCCGGTTCCCGTGAACGATGCGGTGCTCGACTACTACCCGATCGGCGAAGGGCAGAACGAATCCGGCCCCGTCGTTAACGGTTTGCTCGTGGCGGCCTTCAAGCAAGCGGTGACCGTCAACGTGACCGCTGCGACTTTAGCCGGACTCACTCCCGTCAGCATGGACCTTCTGCCGTTCGCGATGACGCGACTGCACACTTTGTCGAGCCCCACAAACGGGTTCGCTGTGCACATGAACATCGGCGCAAATGCGACCTCGATCGTCATCGTTCAAGCGGGAGTTCCGTTGTTCGTGCGGATCGTGCCAGCGGGAGGCGATGACGCGACCCGCGCAATCATGACGCGATTGTCGGTGCCGCGCGATCGCGCGGAGGCCCTCAAGCGCGAGCTCGGCCTCACGGGCGCGGGAAGCACCGACGAAGAGAGAGTCGCTGCCGAGGTGATTCATGAGTCGACAAGTGAGCTACTCACCGCGGTGCGCAACACTCTCGCCTACTTTGCCGGCGTGCGCACCGGTGTGGCGTTCGACCATCTGTCTGTTGCGGGGGGCGCCACGCGTCTGCGCGGGTTTGCCAGCGCGCTCGCCGAGTCGACGCGAATTTCGGTGATTCCGGTCAACCCCGTTGCCGGGGTCGCGATGGCGCGATCGATGCGCGGTCACGACAGCGACGAGCAACTGCAAACGTGGATTACGGCGATCGGACTAGCCGTGGGGAGCGCAGCATGAGTCGTCGTGACGGTCGAGAAACCGGAGCACTCGTTTATGGGGGTGTGCCGCGCGCTCGCCTCATGCCGCCCGAAGTGGCCATGCGAAAGAAAGAGCGCGGGCGCCGTCGCGGACTCGTTACCTCGGTCATCGCTGTCGTGCTCGTGATGGTCGCGGGCATCGTGGCATCGACGTTGTTCGCCACGAATGCGGCTGTGCGCCTCGCCGAGGAGCGTCTCACGACCGAGCAGCTACTCGCCCAACAGCTGGAGTTCACCGACGTGACGCAAGTGCGTGGCCAGTTGCAGTCCATTGCCGATGTGCGCGGTCAACTCGCCACGGTCGAAGTGCTGTGGCAGGACGAGCTTGCCCCGTACATCGCGGTGCTCACGGCGGACGAAGTGGTCGATGTGTTGGCTTTCCAGTCTGACGCCCCGGCAGAACCCGCTTTGGGTCTTCAAGGCCCATTGCGTTCCGCTCGTGTGGCGACCGTTCGCATGGTGATTGTCACCACCGAGCTTCCGGCGCCGTACTTGTGGTACCGCGAATGGGAGCGAATCGAAACCTTCGCTGACGCGAGTATCGACTCGATCACTCTTTTGCAGGGCAGGTACGAGACGACCGTGACGATCAACCTCAACGAGCTCGCGCTATCGCAACGATTTGGCGAGGGGGAGGTGACCGAATGACCACCGCATCGACGCGCATCTGGACCTTCGCCACGGTCTTGATCATGATCGTCGTCGTCGCACTCGGCTGGTTCCTGGGCATTTCTCCCCGGCTCGCTGATGCTGCACGCTTCGAAGCAGAGCGCCAGAGCGTTCAGGCGCAGAATGATCTCGCACGCGCCGTGATTGCTCAGCTGCAAGCTGACTCCGAGAGCCTCGATGAGCTCTTGCTCGAACTGGCGAATCTGCGCGAGGAGTTCCCGACGGACGCGCAATACGATGAGGCCGTTGAAGAACTCTTGACGAGCCTGCTCACAGCAGGACTTGGATTGCAGAACATCGCCATCAACGAGCCCGCGCCGACCACGCCCGCCGTTCTGGAAGAGGGAGTGGAACCGCCGCCGACGGAACTCGATGGTGAGGGAATCCTGCCCGCGGGGTCGTTGTTGCGTGTGCCCGTCAACGTCACCGTTACCGGTCCGATCTCGTCGATCCTCGCCTACATTCAGGCCTTGCAAGAGTCTCCGAGATTCTCGATCGTGTCGAGAGGCGACTTCGCAGAAGGCGCGGGCGAAATCCCCGCGATGACCTTCTCGATGGTCATGTATGTGGTGAGCGGGGATGACCTGGTCAACGCGCTGCCCGAACCGGAACCAGAGCCGGAGCCCGAGCCCGAACCGACCGCGACTCCCACACCCGGGGCGACCGAGCCAGCACCGGAGTCGACCGAGCCCGCACCAACTCCCACCCCGTAGTTGCTGGACGAGGTCGGGATGCTCGAGACGAGCATCCCGACACTTCGTCTTGGTAGGGTGGCGCGTTCGTATTCCCTGTGAAAGGACGCGTCATGGCCACTCAGTCCTCCTCCGAGCCCATCAACGAGCCGACGGCGGAGCCCGTGGCGACACCAGCCGAGAAGTCGGTCGACGACCAGACCCCGCCGGTCACGAGTACTGAGACGGCCGAGGCGCCCACCACCGCGCCTGCTGATGCCGCTCCGGTTCAGCCCACCGTCGTCTTCGTGCAAGCACCGCAGCCGCCGAAGAAGCGGGGCGCGCGAGGCGTCGGTGCGGTCGTCGCGCTACTCGGGGCTGCCCTATTCGCAGCCGCCTACGCGCTGCTGGTATTGCTGATCGCGGCCGTTAGCGCTCTCTCGGGTGTGGAGCCCGCGTTGCAGTACTTCTCGTCGGTCACCTTCTATGTGCCCGTCATCGTCTTCTTCTTGGCGTACCTGCTGCTCGTCGTCGTGGTGAACCGCGGCGGATGGTGGGCGCACGTGCTGGGCGGCTTCATCGTCGCGATCATCGTGTGGGTGGGCTTCGTCGGCGCAGCCATTATCGCTGCGGGAGCGTTTGGCTCCTCGGCGGATGTCGTCACTGCGGTAGTTCTGCAGCAACTCACCAACCCGCTCGGATTCGCGGCCGCAATAGCAGCGCGCGAGGTTCCCATTTGGGTCGGAGGCCTGGTCTCGCGTCGGGGTCGTGTCGCGCGCGCGCGCAATGCCGAAGCCCTCACGGCATACGAGCAGAAGCTCGCGGATCACCGCGCCACCCTGGGCGCCAACGCTGCCGTTTGACCCCATCGGCGTCGGGGTCTACCCTTAGGAGTGTGTGTGCTTTGGCGCACGCCTGTGCTGTGCCGTGAAAGCGGTGCACCAGGCTGCTGATGTTCGCACAGAGGGTCACTGACGCTCTCACCGCCCCGGTGATGAGAGCCCACACCCCCACGGCATATTCGTCATCCAGTGAGCCTGCTCGCTGGGCCGGACGGATTCGCGTGAGCCCAGCCACAGCGTCATCGTTGGCCGGGGACTTTCCAACCGCAACCGCTGTCACCGTGCAGCACTTAAGAGGAGCAGTTTTGCCCACTATTCAACAGTTGGTCCGTAAGGGCCGCTCGCCGAAGGTCTCGAAGACCAAGGCACCGGCCCTCAAGGCCAACCCGCAGCAGCGCGGCGTTTGCACGCGTGTCTACACGACGACCCCCAAGAAGCCGAACTCGGCTTTGCGCAAAGTCGCTCGCGTCAAGCTCAGCAATGGCACTGAGGTCACCGCCTACATTCCCGGCG
>CAYWZI010000039.1:1703-15209 GCA_964462815.1 uncultured Microbacteriaceae bacterium | reverse complement strand
ACAACCAGGCGCTCTGCCAGCTGAGCTATACCCACCATGCAAGCTCTCTCGCGAGAGCCGACACGACAGTCTATTACAGCCGCGACTCCCACTTGGCAATGACCTCTGAGGCAATCAGTTGTGCGTCGTCAGAACTCGGCCCGGGCTCGCCTATGAAGCCAGCCCGCCGGTAATAGTCGAGTTCGCGAATCGACTCACGAATGTCGGCGAGTGCGCGGTGGCCACCATTCTTGGGGGGCGCATTGAAGTACACCCGCGGAAACCAGCGGCGCACGAGCTCTTTAATGCTCGACACGTCGACCGAGCGGTAGTGCAAGTGGGCATCGACGCTCGGCATGTACTTCGTGATGAACGCGCGGTCGGTGCCGATCGTGTTGCCGGCGAGGGGCGACTGCCCGGCGGTCGGCGCGTGCTCAGTGATGTAGGCGAGCACCTGCTGCTCAGCATCCGATAAGGCAACTCCGTCGGCGAGTTCGGCGAGAAGACCGCTTGACTGATGCATGTCCGTGACGAATTCGCCCATGTTCGCTAAGCCGGCGTCTGTCGGGGCGATGACGATGGAGAATCCGGGATGCACGGGCTCAAGCTCATAGTCGGTGATGACCACCGCGACCTCGATGAGGTCGTCGATCTCGACATCGAGTCCGGTCATCTCGCAGTCGATCCAGACGAGACGATCGGTTGTTGAGCTCACCGGGAGAGTCTATCGAGGCGCTCAGACGGTGCAGGCCGCACCTCGTGACGTCGCCTAGCCTGGGGGTGTGCGACTCGACCTGTACACCTCAGCGTTCTGCGACCCGTGTCACCGGGCGCGCGAGGTGGTCGCCGAAGCGCAGCGCCTGTTGCCCGCGCTCGAGGTGACCGAGCGCGACGTTGCCGCGCATCAGACGCTCGCCGCCGATCTCGGCATCACGAGCACGCCGACAACGATCATCTACGCCGCTGATGGTTCTGAACTGTTGCGGGCGAGCGGGGTTCCGACCCTGCCACGATTGCTTACTGCGTTGGCGCAGAGCCTCGACTGAGGTCGGCGAGCGCCGCCCGCACGGCAACGCCGAAAGCGCTTACTGAACCGTCGAGTGCGTCGAGCTGTGCGGCGTCGAGCAGGGGTTCGAGCACGCCGTCGCGGTCAACGAGAACGATCGGAGCGTTGTCGCCGACGGCGGCCGCCTCGCGCTCGTCGAGCTCGTTGAGGTGGCGAAGGTCAACGTGCACCCCGAGCTCCGCCACGAGGGCATCCCACTCGCGCTTACGGCGAATGGGGGAGTGCGTAATGTCGCACAGGGCGCAACTGACCGTGCCGAGCAGGTGGCCCACGATGTAGCGCAGCTCGCCCACAAGCCCGCCGTCAGCGTTGTAGACACCCAGAATGCGATCGACCACGCGCTGTTCTCCCTTGTTCGTTCTGGAGTCAGCGTGCCGGGCATGCCTGAAGGGCGGCCGAGAGAGCGCCGCGATACTCTGGATGTGACCCTCCGTAGCTCAGTGGATAGAGCAAGAGCCTTCTAATCTCTTGGTCGCAGGTTCGATTCCTGCCGGGGGGGCGGAGCGGAGATTCGCAGTGCTTCTCATCTCTTGGTCGCAGGTTCGATTCCTGCCGGGGGGGCGGAGCAATCTGTTAGCGTCTGCGCATGAATCGTTCTCTTCTTGTCGGCCTCGCCCGAATCGTGATCGGGGTGAGTTTGCTGGGCAGTGTCGCCTGGCAGGTCACCGACCGCCTCGCCAATGACCTCTTCCGCCCGGCCGAGTACTTTGCCTTCTTCAGCATCGTGTCGGCCATCGGGGTGGGCGTTCTGCTGATCGTCGCGGGAGTACTCCGGCTGCGCGACGTGCCTGAGTCAACCCTTCTGACCATCCTCCGCCTGACTGCCGCGGCCTCGATGATCGTCGTCGGTGTCGTGTACCACGCTCTCATTAGTGGTGCCGCTCCTGACCCGCGTGACATTGGCTACGACTGGCCGGTGATCCCCAACGACGTGATCCACACGTGGGTGCCCATCGCGATCACCCTCGACTTTGTGCTGAGCACCCGCGCTCGGGCGCTGCGATTGCGGCAGGCCTTCTGGGTTGCGGTGTTTCCGCTCACCTGGCTCGCCTTCTCGGTGGTTCGCGGGCTCATCGACGGCTGGTGGCCATACTGGTTCATCGACCCCAACGGTGAGGGGGGCGTCGTCAGCATGCTTGCCTACGTGCTGGCCATTGCTGCCTTCTTCGTCATCCTCGGTTTCGTGCTCATCGCGCTGAACCTCGGGGTGCGTCGCCTGACTCGGCGCGCGACTCTGCAGAGTGACGAACCTGCGCCCGTCTCGGCCTCCACGTAGCGTCGTCGTCAGGGCTCGTGAGCGCGCATCGGTGACGTTGGGCCACGATCGGTAACCTTCGCTCATGCGCAGGTTTCGTCGGATCATGCTGATTGCCCTTGCCAGCGGTGTGCTGGCGTTCCTGATCGTTCCCTTCTTGATCCCCTTTCAGACCAGCGGCACTGTCACGAACCGCGAGGCCGCAGGCCCCGGCGCTGCGTTCGTGGCGGTCAGTGGCCTTGAGGTCCACGTCGAGACGGCGGACTACACCGGTGACGACGTCGACCCGCCGCTCATCGTTCTGCTCCACGGGTTTGGGGCAAGTACCTTCTCGTGGCGCGAGGTGCTTGAGCCACTCTCTGCGGCCGGCGATGTGATCGCCTACGACCGGCCCGGTTTCGGCTTCACCGAGCGACCCACCGAGTGGGTCGGCGAAAACCCCTACGGAATTCCGGGCAATCTGGCGTTGCTGGATGCCCTCCTCACCGACCTCGCCCCTGACCGCGAGGTCATCGTGGTCGGGCACTCGGCCGGGGGCCTGATTGCGGCCGAGTACGCGCGGCTCAACCCCGACACCGTGGATCAGCTCGTGCTCGTCGCCCCCGCCGTGTACACCACGGGAGGGTTGCCGGGTTGGCTTGCGCCGATTGTTGGCCTGCCGCAGATTCAACGGCTGGGGCCGATTCTGGTGCAGGGCATTGCGACCTCCGGCGAGCAGTTGCTCGAGCAGAGCTTTGTCGATCAGGCGGTTCTGACCGACGAGGTGCGCGAGGGCTATCGGTTGCCTCTCACGATTGTCGGGTGGGAAGAAGGCCTCTGGCGCTTCACGACCGCGCCGCGCGACAACGGGCTCGTCGCCAACCTGGACGGCATAACGCAGCCCACGCTGCTCATTACGGGCGACGCCGACACCGTCGTGCCGACGGCCGACACCGAGCGGCTCGCGACCGAGCTGCCAGGCGCGAAGCTCGTGATCATTCCGAGGTCGGGACACTTGCCCCATGAAGAGGCGCCTGAGCTGTTCGTCGATGCCGTGGTCGAGTGGCTGGGTAGTGCGGGGTAATGGGTGAACCCCGTTAGGTCGTACGCCTCCTAACGACCTCGCGCTAGACTCGCCCGCGCAACCAACCCCACAAAGGAGTGCGGCGTGAGCCAGAAGCGAGCCGTGTCCCTGAGCGAGCTGCTGTCGCAGCCGATGCAGGGCATCCAGAGCCTCAAAGACACCTACGGCGAATGGGATGTCCACGAGAGCCAACACGTCGATGTCGACCACGTGCAGGCCGTACTCGGTGAGCTCGTCGAGCGCCTGGACGACAACTTCCCGTACTTTCACCCGCAGTACGCGGGGCAAATGCTCAAGCCTCCGCACCCCGTTGCGATGGCCGCGTACCTCGCGACGATGCAGCTCAACCCCAACAACCACTCAATCGACGCGAGCGCCGCGACCACGCGCATGGAGCACGAAGTGCTCGACCAGCTTGCGGCCATGTTCGGGTACCCGGCCGACTACATGGGGCACCTCACGTGGAGCGGCACGACTGCCAACCTCGAAGCTCTGTGGGTCAGCCGCGAGATCTCACCCGGCAAGGCGATCGCTCATTCGGCGGATGCTCACTACACGCACTCGCGCATGGGCGAGGTGCTCGGCATCGACACCGTGGGTGTTGCAACCGAGGCCGACGGGCGCATGAGCCTCGACGCCCTCGAGCGCGAGCTCGCCACCGGGCGCATCGGCGTCGTCGTCGCGACCCTCGGCACGACGGGGCTCGGCGCCGTCGACCCGCTCGCCGACATCATCCCGCTCGCGCGCGAGCACGGCGCGCGCGTGCACGTCGACACGGCCTACGGCGGGTTCTTCGCGATCATCGCCGATGAGCTCGACCCCGAGACGGCTCGGCACTTCCGCGCCATCGCGCAGGCCGACTCGGTCGTCGTCGACCCGCACAAGCACGGTCTGCAGCCCTATGGCTGCGGGGCCGTGCTGTTCAACGATCAGTCGATTCTGCGGTACTACCACCACGAGTCGCCCTACACCTACTTCGCGAGCACCGAGCGGCACTTCGGAGAGATCCAGCTCGAGTGCTCACGCGCGGGGGCGAGCGCGGCGGCGCTGTGGGCGACGCTCAAGGTCTTTCCGCTCACGATGCAGGGGCTCGGCGCGATCGTGCTGCCCGGCTACCGGGCGGCGCAGACCTGGCACGGGCTGATCGCCGAGAGCGACATCTTGCAGCCGTACCAGCGACCCGAGCTCGACATCATCACGTATCTGCCGCGCGTGCAGCGCATGTCAGAGCTCGATCGCGTCAGCGCGGCGATCTTCGAGATGGCAGCCGACACGACTCGGCCGCAGCAGACACACTTGGCCACGTATGTCGTGACGCCCGCACAGTTGCAGGCACGCGGTATCGAGCTTGAGCAGGATGCGGAGCGCGCGCGCATCATGCGGAGCGTGCTCATGAAGCCCGAGCACGAGCCGCTCATCCCCGAGATGCACCACCACGTGTCAATGTGGTCGCGGCGGGCATACGACGTCACGCACTAACGAGCGGTGTCGAGCGCCAGGTCGGCGTCGATGACTTTTCCGGCTCGTGCCGTCTGGGCGATGATGATGCCCGCGAGAACGATCGCGGCGCCCGCGATCTGGATCGGCTCGAGCACCTCGCCGAGCCAGATCCACGCCACGGCGAACGCGAAGACCACTTCGCTCGACGCGACGATGCCGGCGGCGGTCGCCGGCAGGTGGCGAAGTGCGGCCAGGCTGAGCAAGAACGGGGCGAATGACCCCATCACGACGTTCCAGGCCAGAGGCACCGCCATCGGCACTTCGACGACGGCTCCGGCACCCCCGATGTCGACGGGCGTCGCGAAGATGCCCGGAGTCAGCTCCCACCATCCGCTGACGAACGACCAGAACACCGCGGCGAACGTCATGGTCCAGAACGAGACTCCCAGCGGAGAGATGCGCGCCACCTGGCGTTCGCCGACGAGAAAGTAGACCGCGAGACACACGGCTGCGGCGAGCGCCAGCACGACGCCGAGAGCGTCGAGAGTGCTCGCCCACACCTGGGCGACCACAGCGAGCCCGAGGAGCACGAAGCCGATGGCAACCCAGAGTCGTGCCTTGATCTGCTCCTTCAAGATGAAATACGCGAAGAGGGCCACCATGAGCACCGCGGTGTACTCGAGCAGAAGAGCAATGCCCACAGGCAGCAGTTGAAGGGCAGCCGCATAGGTGGCCTGCAGCAGTGCCACGCCCACGACGCCGAGCACGATCATGACGAGCCATTGGCTGCGCGGCAGCCGAAACGCGCGTCGATCAACGACGAGCAGCACGAGCCCGGCGATGATCGCCGTGCCAACGAGTCGAAACTCGGTGACCTGAGCAGGGGTGAGCCCCGCCTCCATGGTGATCTTGGTGACGGAGCCGTTGGCCCCGAAGAGCACTGCTGCCAGCAGGGCGTAGACGTATCCCACCGAGGTGCTATCGAGAACCGGTGCCGTGCACCGCGTGCGGTTCGATGGCGGCAAGCTCGTCGGAAGACAAGGGGGCGCCGTGGAGAGCGTCGAGGCTGTTGTCGAGCTGACGCACGCTGCTCGCGCCGATGAGAGCGCTCGTCACCTGCGGATGACGCAGCACCCAGAGCAACGCGAGCTGCGCGAGTGACTGCCCGCGGGCCTCGGCGATCGCGTTGAGTGCGCGTGCACGATCGAGATAGGCATCGTCGATGTTCTCCTCGCTGATCCAGCGACCTTCGGCCGCGCGCGAGTCGGCAGGGATTCCGTCGAGGTACCTCGACGTGAGCAAGCCCTGAGCGAGCGGAGAGAAGACGATGCTGCCCAGATTCAGCTCGGCGAGAGCATCCAAGAGCCCGTTCTCCATGCGCCGATCGAACATGTTGTACCGGGGCTGGTGGATCAAGAGCGGAATGCCCAGCTCGCCGAGAATGCGGTGCGCCTCGCGCGTCTGCTGCACGTCGTAGTTCGAGATGCCAGCGTAGAGCGCCTTGCCACTCGTGACTGCGGTCGCGAGGGCTCCCATCGTCTCTTCCAGCGGCGTCTCGGGGTCAGGTCGGTGGCTGTAGAAGATGTCGACGTAGTCGAGACCCATCCGAATGAGACTCGCGTCGAGCGAGCTCAGCAGGTACTTCCGCGAGCCCCACTCTCCGTAGGGGCCGGGCCACATGTAGTAGCCCGCCTTGGTTGAGATGATGAGCTCGTCGCGATAGCGCGCGAAGTCGTGGGCGAAGATCGTGCCAAAGTTTTGCTCAGCGCTGCCCGCCGGCGGGCCGTAGTTGTTGGCGAGATCGAAGTGAGTGACGCCACGGTCGAACGCCCGGCGGAGAATCGCGCGCTGGGTCTCGAGCGGCCGATCGTCGCCGAAGTTGTTCCACAGGCCGAGCGAGATGCGCGGAAGCCGAACGCCGCTGTGACCCACGCGCGCATACTCAAGCTGACCGTATCGGTCATCGGCGGCAACGTAGGCGTCATGGGTGTCAGGCATGGGTACAGCGTATGGCCGGTCGACACCCGGTTTTCGCACGCGGAGCCGCCGTAGGATTCGGCTATGCGAACCTTCCATCTCGCCGGAGGCTGCTTCTGGTGTCTCGATGCGGTCTACCGCGTGCTCGACGGCGTGTATGACGTGGTGTCTGGCTACACCGGCGGCCACGTCGAGAACCCCTCGTACGAGCTCATCTGCACCGGCTCGACCGGTCATGCGGAGGCCGTCGCGGTCACCTTCGACCCCGACGTGATTCCCGCCGACGTGATTCTTGACGTCTTCTTCACACTGCACGACCCGCGCCAGCTCAACCGTCAGGGCAATGACGTCGGCACGCAGTACCGCTCCGCGATGTTCTATGCCGACGACGAGCAGAAGGCGCTTTTTGAGGCTGCCCGCGACCGCGCGTCCGAGTATTGGGAAGGCGGCATCGTCACCGAGATCTCGCCCCTCGGCAAGTACTTCATCGCGGAGGACTACCACCAAGACTTCTTCGCCAAGAACCCCGGTCAGGGCTATTGCTTGGCGGTTGCCCTGCCGAAGGTCAACAAAATCCGACAGTCATACGCGGCCTACGTCAGGGCGTCCTAGGCCGCTGGCACCTCTCCTCCCCGGCACTCAACGCTCCGACGGTCATCCCCGGTGCGGCGGATGCTCCCTCGCACCGCTCGCATGTCGAGCATTCTCTGCGCGGGCGCCGGCGTTCTCCGGCACGAACCGTCGGCGCCCACCCACATTGAGGCGTCAGGAGGACACCATGACCGACATCATCACTCTCACCGGGCTTGTCGCGACAAGCCCTCGACACATCACCACGAGTGAGGGCCTTGCCATCACCTCGTTCCGGTTGGCATCGAATCAGCGTCGTTTCGACCGAGGTCAGAACGCCTGGGTCGACGGCGACACGAACTGGTACACCGTGACAGCCTTTCGACAGCTGGGCGTTCACGTGGCGTCATCGGTCGAGAAGGGGCAGCGCGTCATCGTGACCGGGCGCGTTCGCGTTCGCGACTGGGAGAGCGGCGAAAAGTCGGGCACGACGATCGAGATCGACGCCGAGGCCATCGGCCATGACCTGACCTGGGGTCGCGCGTCGTTTACACGGAGCGTCATGACGACCTCGAGCACGTCGAGTGAAGGGTCGTCGCCCGACCCAGAAGCCGTTGCTTCGGCGGGTGACAGCACTGACGACGCCTCGGGCGCACCAACAGAGCCCGACTCTGACCAGCCGGGCGAGCGCACTTCGGAGCCCGTTCTCGCAGGCGCCGGCACGACTCCGCCCTTCTAGCTCGGCGGGTGCTCCACGAGCGCGTGCTCTGCGCGCGCCTCAGCGAACGCGAATCCCACCACGCTGCCACATCGTGACAGCCGCGACACGGGGGTTCGCGTTCTCGCTCGTGTCCAGCCCGAGAGCAACGAACAGTCGATGGAGCATCGTCTCGACGGCTCGCGCGGTCGTTCCCCGCGCCTCGGCGAGAGCTCGGGTTGAGGCTCCCGCTGCGAGCATGCGAAGCACTTCCGCCTGAGCGGCCGTCACCGTCGGCACACCGTCATCGTCCTTCGCCACGGGAGTCGCATCCGCCGGCGCACCGCTGATGGCGCGGTGAACCGCATCGGCGAGGTCGTCGATGCGACTCAGCTGCGACTTTACGACGTACACGGCTCCGCGCGGGATTCGGTGAGGGTCGGGCACGGCGAGCTCGGGTGATCGGTGCGACGTCAGAACCACGAGCCCGACCCAGGGGTAGTCCTCGGCAACAAACTGCAGAAGGTCGGTGCCGTTGTCGCGTGTTCCGAAGTTCAAATCACTGATGACCGCGTGTGGCTCCGTGTTTCTCACAGCCGCCATTGCGTCGGCAACCGACGCGGATGCGGTCACGGCGAACCCCATGGCTTCGAGGCCTCCGGAGACAAGGGAAAGCGTGAAGGAATCGTCGTCAGCGACGACAACCCGTAACGCTCGCGAATCAGATGTGCTCACTCGGTCACCGCCTCGGTTATTCCGTGCTCTCGCAGGGTATCGCGCACCGTCGTCAGCAATCGACGGGTTGTGTAGGGCTTTGCCAAGAATCGGGCAATACCCATTCCGACACGCGTCATTGAGTCGCGCTGCGTCGTGAGACCGCTGGCTGCGATGATCGGAATGCCGGGGTGGTGTTCTTCGAGATACGCGCTGGTTGCCGCTCCATCCATCACGGGCATCATCATGTCCGTGAGGACGAGGGTCACGTCGTGTCCGGCTGACTCGACGATCTCGATAGCTTCCTGTCCGTTCGCCGCCCCAACGGTGCGATAGCCGTGCGCTTCGAGCGTTTGGCACGTCGTGCGCACAATGGCAGGTTCGTCATCCACGACGAGAATGAGCTCTCCAGAGCCACGTGGCAACGCAGCGTCGCCGGGCGTGTCACGCGACGGTCGCGATGTCACAGTTGAGACGGGAAAGCCCACGCGAACGCGGGTGCCGAGCTCAGGCTCGCTGTAGACCTGGATGAATCCTCCGTGGCTGCGCACGATGGCGAGCGTGGTCGACAGGCCAAGCCCTGTTCCGCGGCCTGCCTCTTTGGTCGTGAAGAACGGCTCAAAGGCCTTGACCGCAACGTCGACGGGCATGCCGTGGCCGTTGTCCTCGACGGAGAACACAACGAAGTGGCCAGCCCCTGCAACGTGTCCAATTGACACGACGTTGTCGTCGAAATGCTCGTGATCGGCGCTCAGGGTCAGTTGACCGTCTCCGGCCATCGCGTCGCGAGCGTTCACCACGAGGTTGATGAGAACCTGCATCAACTGAGTGACGTCTCCCATTGAACTGGGCAACGGCGCGGCGCGATCGGTTTCGATGGCGATCGATTCCGGAAGCACGGCTCGGGCGTAGGCGACGACGTCGTTGAAGAGAGCATCCATATCGATCGACTCTCGCTTGCCGTCGACACCACGAGCGAAGGAGAGCACTTGCCGCACCATCTCGGCGCCGCGCTTCACCGACGCTTCGAGGGTGCTCAGTAGCTCGAGTCGGCCAGGGTCCTGCTCGTCCTGCGCGAGCAGCTGTGCAGACATGAGAATCGGCGTGAGGACGTTGTTGAGATCATGCGCGATACCACCCGCGAGTGTTCCCAGGCTCTCCATGCGCTGCGAGCGAGTTCGTGCTTCCTCCTCTCGACGAAACGCCGTGATGTCGGAGTTGACGCACAAGACCGCGCGAGGCGCCCCTTGGTCGTCATGCACCAGCTGCCAGCGGCAGTCAGCGATGAAGCCACGGCCCGACCGTGCACGTTGGTGCAGCTCGCCCGCCCAGAACCCTTCGCGCAGAAGTTCCTGGTCCGCGGCGGTGAATTCTTCTGGGTCGTCATAGATCAGCTCCGCGACGGGTTCTCCGAGTGCATCGGCAGCAGGAATCTCATACAGCTCAGCCGCTGCTCGGTTCCAATACTGCACGCGACCGTCGAGGCTTCGAACGATGATGGCGTCGCGCGCGATGTCGAGGAGTGCCGCTTGCTCTTCGAGTTTCCGCCTCGTCTCGCGCTCGCTTTCACGGGCCTTGACCTCGTCGGTCGCGTCACGAAGGTGAACGACAACACCCGTTTCGACAGGGTAGATCGTGACGTCGACCCACCGTTGAGTGAGCTCGACCCACTCGCGATGAATGACGCGCTGTCGCGTTTGGGTTGCGTCATGGAAGGCAGCTTCAAACGAGGTGCCGCGCGTCGCGGGATACGCGTTCCATAGCGTGACGCCGATCAGTTCGTTCCCACTCCGACCAAGGAGTGCTTCCGTCATCGGATTCACGAATGTCACACGCCAGTCGTTGTCGAGAAAGTAGAGTCCGTCGGTGATCGACAGGAGGGACGTGCTCAGCCTCTCTTCAAGGTCGCGAGCTCGATCGCGTTCACGCGCATACTCGGTGATATCCCAGACAGCACCGTGAACGCGCTGAATCGTCCCAGCGTGGTCACGTTCCGCCTCGCCAATGATCCGCACTCGAACGCCTGTGCCATCGGCTGTCGCCATAGAGGCTTCACCATCAAACGATTCGCCCGTGCGGAGGCATCGCTCGAGCAGTTCGCCCACGCGCTCGCGCTCGCGGGGTGAGAACAAGCTCCACGCCACCTCGTCCGTGAGCAGCGACTCCGGTGCGAACCCGAAGATCTGCAGGGCACCATCGGTGAGGCGTACGCGACGGTCGTTGGCGTCGATCGACCAGCCGCCGAACTTTGCCATTCGCCCAGCAAGGCGCAGTAGGTCTTCACTCGCGCGCGTGCGTTCGATCTCGATCGCGCGGCCTGACACATCGGTCGCGATACCGACCACAAGTGATGGTGCGGCCATTGACTCGCGCCGCACGGGAATGTTGGTGACCTGTGCGAGGAACGTTGACCCGTCGGGCCTGCTCCCGGTCGCTTCGTACTGCACGACCTCGCCGTGGACGGCGCGTTCGAATCGTTCGCGCACGTACAGTCTGTCGGTCGCCGCGACCGTCCCGTCGAACGTGCGACCCAGTAACTCCTCCGGCTGTGCGTGAACGCGCTCGCACAACGCCTGGTTCACCGCGAGGAACCGGCCGTCGGAATCGAGCAAGAACGCCGCATCGGGATGCGCATCGACAAGCATTGAGAACGCTCTAGCGAGTGCCTCGACATCGGGTGACGAGCGCGATGTCGACGGCCTTCGCACAGCGTCAGTCATCTTTCCTGCGTCCCCCGGTGACCCAGCAAGCGCTGAACGGCTCCCAGGAGATCATCGAGTTCGATCGGCTTGTGGGCGAAAGCGACGGTGTCGGAGAGCAGTTCCCTAGGCGCTCCCTGCTCACCGCTCAGAATCAAAATCGGCATCGTCGGGGAGAGCTCGCGCAAGGCTCTGAGGGTCTCGTGCGCGGTTCCTCCCGGCATGTTCATGTCGAGCACCACGAGATCAGGGCGTGCGTGAGCGCCGTCCAGGACAGAGACGGCATCGACCGCTTCGAGCACGACATAGCCGTTCGATTCGAGCGCCATACGCAAAACACGACGCACCAGGACATCATCGTCGGCGATCAACACCGACACCGCAGACCTCTCGGGGGTGGTCATGGTGGTGAGTCTACGCACGACCGTGTTCTGGGGTACACAACGGTGTGTACGGAGTGGGCGCGACGACTAAGGCGCTTCGGGAGCGTCGATTGCGGCGATTCCGCTGAGATCGCGCGATGCGGCCCGCAGGTGATCGAGGATTGAGTCGACGAGGTCGGGGTCCACCGGATTGATGGGAATACTCTCGCGATTTAAGGGTTCGGGCGGCGTGGCCGGAGCCGCAAAGTTGAGTGCCATGATGCAGGCGGCGAGTCGCCCTTGCACGGGGCCGTGCATGAGATCTGCCAGCCGCCGACGCTCGCGCTCAACGAGTGCGTTGTGGGCCGACGCTTCACTGCGGCCTTGGCGAGTGCTGGCGAGGAGCTGCGCCTCTACCTCACGGTTGGCCTCGGCGAGGACAATGGCTCCGACATTCAGGGCACAGGCGATCGAGAGGGTGACCGTCACGAGGGGTACGACGGCGAGACCGTTCTGCGTGATCGGGTCGATCCCGCTGTTCAGCATCACGTAGATGGCGAGCCCGATGCCGACCGAGCACGCGAGCACCATCACACGTTGATCACGCGCAATCGGACTCCGCGGGGCAAAGGTGAGAACGAACCACGGCACGAGGCCGATGACGATGCCCGCAGCGACGATCGCGATCGTGAGCTCGACGGCAGCCAGGCCGCCGAAGATCCGCCACACGTCGGGCAGCGTCGCCGACAGTGTTGAGAGCGCTGTCAAGAATGCGATAAGCCAGGGGCGTCGCGGCCGAATGGCGAACGCCTGGCGCACCGTAGACCGAACCGGCACCGGGCGGATGGCGAGAGGCGGTGCTGGCTCAAGCAAGTCTGCGGCGCGGTCGTGCAGTTCAGAGACACGCATGCTCAGCTCGGCGACCGCCGCGGTGCTCAAGCGGTCCCGCGTGGCCTCGAGGCTCGCGACAAGATCGTCAAGGGCAGGATGGAGTGATTCGTGAACAGCTCTGACGAGAGAGTCACGAACGTCGGATCCCGTCTCTCGAGCAGAGTAACGCTGTTGCTCAATGACGCTCTTGCTGTCGTCGAGAGCTCCGAGCAGCAGTCTGCGGCGGTCGAGTTGTGCAGCGGTGTACACCAAGAGGGGAATCCAGACGAACGTGCCGAGGATCAACACCGCAGCGCGCCATAGGTAACCAGGTTCACCGCCCGCGACCGTAGCGGCAAGCGCGCCTCCGATCACTGCGCGCACCAGGGAGGCAGTGATCCACAGTGCGGCGACGACGGCCAGCGGAAGAATCGCGGAGTGACGCCGTGCCAGTGCTCCACCACCGAGAACGATGAGGCCAACAGCGAGGTGCTGCAGTGTGCCGGAGGCGAGCGGCCACCACCACGCGGGGTACCCCGTTGAGATTTCCTGCACGACGACCAGAAGGAGCGTTGGCACGAAAAGCCCCACCCACAGCAGCCAATGGGTGCCCCACGGGCCGCCCAGCGCCTCTTTCACGGTCATGTCGGGGTATCTCGCCTTCGGCTGCATGGTCGACGCCTGCATTCGGCACTGTGCCGATGATGCACTAACGCACGCGGTCGTTCCGGGGGTCCCCCCCAGAGACCACGGAAGACCCCGAAAGCAACCCCACGTGGTCGGCCCCACCGACGCTGGGTTTGCGGGAAAGTCC
>CAYWZI010000039.1:0-1693 GCA_964462815.1 uncultured Microbacteriaceae bacterium | reverse complement strand
ATCCACCACCCCCGGGGTTGGTTCCTGTACCCCCCCTACCACCCCCGCAACGACCGCTATCGCACCAGCTCTGCGTCGACCCGAACGACGCTGAGTTGCCGGAATCGACACTGCACCCCCGATGATCCCCCGACCATCGTTCGTGTCGTTCCGTAGATCGATCATGCTCGCCCGATGCTCACGGTGGCAACCATCGCTGTGTGCGGATGTTCGCAATCCGAACCACGCACCCTCACGCTGGCGTGCCCGGCGTTCATGGCTCGCGGCCGTACAATCGGGGGGCGCAGCTGCGCGCAAGGACGAGAGGGGCGACATGCGGAGCGAGGTGATGCGGGCATCCATCATCGGCGCTCTCGGTTTCTCGCTGCTCATCACTGGCTGCACTCCGATCGACGAACAGCCAACGCCAACCGCGGCGCCCACCCCATCGCCAAGCGCGACTCCCGAGCCTGATCCAGAACTCGTAGAGGGCGGCACCGCGGGCCAGAACCGGCCGTACTTCGCGTTCGTGCTCGCCACTCTGATCAGGCAAGACTCCCAGCCCTCGAGTCAAACCCTCGTGAACGCCCTGGTGAATAGCGGCTTCGATAAGGCGGCGATGCAGGTAACGGCCGACACCACCCCCGTGGGCCAACTGGCCGACTCGATCTTGGTGTCGGTGCTCATCGACGGTCAATGCCTGATCGGCCAGATCATTGGTGGCGAGCTGACGACCGAGCTTGCTGATGTTCTCGGTACGGGGCGGTGCCTAGTTGGCCGCACCGTCTCCATAGACTGGTAGGCATGGCCGAATTCATCTACACCATGGTCCGCGCGCGCAAAGCGGTCGGCGACAAGCTCATTCTCGATGATGTGACGATGTCGTTCTTCCCTGGCGCCAAGATCGGCATGGTCGGCCCGAACGGTGCCGGAAAGTCGACGATCATCAAGATCATGGCGGGTCTCGACACGCCCTCGAACGGCGAGGCGCGTTTGAGCCCCGGGTACACCGTCGGCATCTTGATGCAAGAGCCCGAGCTCGACGAAACGAAGACCGTGCTCGAGAACGTTCAGGAGGGCGTGCGCGAGCTCGCCGACAAGCTTCACCGCTTCAACGAGATCTCGCTCGCCATGGCCGAGCCTGACGCCGACTTCGATGCGCTGTTGGCCGAGATGGGCACGCTGCAAGAAGAACTCGACGCTCAGAACGGCTGGGACCTCGACTCACAACTCGAGCAGGCGATGGATGCTCTGCGCTGCCCTCCCGGAGACGAGCTCGTTACGCACCTCTCCGGTGGAGAGAAGCGCCGCGTCGCGCTCTGCAAACTGCTTCTCGAGAAGCCCGATCTGCTCCTGCTCGACGAGCCCACCAACCACCTCGACGCCGAGAGTGTGTTGTGGCTCGAACAGCACTTGCAGAAGTATCCGGGCGCTGTCATCGCCATTACCCACGACCGGTACTTTCTCGACCACGTTGCCGAGTGGATCGCCGAGGTTGACCGCGGTCGTCTCTACCCCTACGAAGGCAACTACTCGACCTACCTCGAGAAAAAGGCTGCCCGCCTGCAGGTGCAGGGCAAGAAAGACGCCAAGCTCGCGAAGCGCCTCGAGGGTGAACTTGAGTGGGTGCGCTCGAACGCCAAGGGTCGTCAGGCCAAGTCGAAGGCCCGCCTTGCTCGCTACGAAGAGATGGCGGCGGAAGCCGAGAAGACGC
>CAYWZI010000038.1:0-15858 GCA_964462815.1 uncultured Microbacteriaceae bacterium | reverse complement strand
AAGAACACGTCTGGCCCCTCACTCGTCAGCTGAGGCCCCTCGCGCCCCAAGAAGAGGACGACCTGCTCGGTCACGACGAGATCTTCGCGCGGTGATTGTCGACACGTCGGCGCTCATCGCCCTCGTCACCGACGAGCCTGAGGCCGCGCGGGTGCGAGACGCCATGCTGAGCGCGTCCGAACTGGCTATCGCTGCACCGAACCGGGTGGAAGCGGGCCTCGTTTTGGGTGGGCGAGGGCTCGCTGAGCCAGACACATTCCTTGCAGGCATTCTTGATCGATTGCAGATCGAGACGGCCGACTTCACGCCCGCCCATTCCCGTGTCGCAGTCACTGCGTGGCAGCAGTACGGCCGAGGCCGGCACCCCGCGAAGCTCAACTATGGTGATTGCATGGCCTATGCCACGGCGAAGCTTGCGGGTGAGCCGCTGCTCTTCGTGGGCGATGACTTCGCACTGACTGACATTGAGTCGGCCCTCCCACGCCGACTCGGCGCGGGCGAGCCGTAGGCCGCCCGCACCCGAGCTCAACTACTGCAACGCGATGGTCCAAGCGCCGTCGGCCGAGACCTGAATCAGCGCTGGGCCTGCTTGCCAGCGCACTTGACCGGTGTAGTTGCCGATCTCGTTGACGAGCAGATCGTTGCGGTCGCCATACGACCAGATCGCGAAGTTGCGATCACCCGCGTGGCTGATGTCGGCGATGGTGGTGTCCCCGATGTAGACCAGCACGTCATCGCCCGTGCCCATTGACGAAGCACCCTGGGGTGCCTCCCGCACACTCAGCACGTCGCGGAGTGTGACCGTCCACGCGCCGTCGGCGCTGATCTCGAAGGCCGTGATGCGCTCTCCCGACTCCAGGTTGAACGGCACCGTGCCGGCATAGTTTCCGATTTCGTTGACGAGCAGGTCGCTCTGGTTGAGATTCTCATTGAGTGACCAGATGGCGAAGTTGCGACTGCCGTTGTGGGTGATGGTGGCAACACCGATCGAATCAGGGCCCGCGGGCAACTCGATCTGCAGAATCGCATCACCTGAGCCGGAGTAGACGATGTCGGGCGCGGGCTCGACGACCTCGGGCTCAGGTTCAGGCTCGGGCTCTGGCTCTTCTGCCACGGGCTGTTCTTCAGAGACTTCGGGAGCCGGGGCCGCATCATCCACGACACGAGAGCCCAGGCCGGCGATGGCCCCGACGCTCACGATGATGGCGACCAGCCAGGCAATCGGGCCAAGAATCACGCCCGTGAGCGCCTGGCCGCGTCGAGGCGTCTTCTTGATGAGAGCGATGACACCCAGAACGATCGCGGCGATGGCCGGAATCCAGGCGACAAAGCTCAGGCCCGGAATCACGGCGCTCACGATCGCAACGATGCCCGCGATCATCGCCCACAGCGCGAGCGGCGAGCGAGGATTGGGGGCGGTGGTCACTGCCGTGGGGGCTGCGCCGATGGGGGCATCGGCCGACGCCGGTGCGGGCGGTGGTGGCGGCGCGGCATTCTGCGGCTGCTCGGGGGTGTTGGGGGTGTCGCTCATGGTGTTCTCCCTCGGGGGTGCTCCGGCTCAGCGGAGGGTGACACGCGCACCGTCGACGACATTGCGCGGCAGACCTGTGATCAGGTCTGTGCTCCAGACCAGCGGCGACCACTGACATTAACTCTGAAACGGCCCCTCTTCGGGGGTCGTAGCCGACTCGATGTCACGTCTCGCCCATAGAGTGGGGCGAGACCAACGAAGGGCACGGCCGGGTGAGCAACTTCGACTTTCTGCATGATCGGTTTGCGTCGATCATGAGCGAAGCGCGCCGTGCCGAGGGGTACGCCATCGGAGACCCGCGCACCTCATCGTTCTATGCCCGGCGGGCTCTCGAGCTCACGGTGGAGTGGCTGTACGACTACGACACAGCGTTGCGAGAGCCCTACCAGCGCGACCTCAGCGCTCGACTTCACGAGCCGACGTTCGCGAGGCTGGTTCCGCCTGTGGTCGTTGCGAAGATGCACATCATTCGCAAGCGCGGCAACGACGCTGTGCACCGCGCGGGAACATACGGCGAAACGCAGAGCGTGCCCGTCGTGCGCGAACTCTTTCACGTACTGTTCTGGCTCGCGACTCACTATGCGCCGTCGCCCGACGCCCGCCCGGCAGCGGGTCGCGTTTTCGATGCGACGCGCATCCCGCGCCCTCAACCCGGTGCGGCCGCGAAGACGCGCGCTGAACTGCAGGCCCTCACCGAGCAAGCAGCGACCGCGGATGCTGCGCTCGCCGCTGCCCGTGCCGACAACGCCGCGCTCGCCGCCGAGCTCGAGGCTGCGCGTGCCGAGATCGCCGCCGCCAAACAGGCTGCCGCCGCCCTCGTCGACACGCACGACTACGACGAGGCTGCCACACGCGACACGTTCATCGACCTGCTGCTAGCAGAGGCCGGCTGGCCCCTCGACCAGCCTCGCGATCGCGAATTCGAAGTCTCGGGCATGCCCAACAACTCCCCAGACGGTGTCGGCTTCGTCGACTACGTCTTGTGGGGCGCCGACGGCCTGCCGCTCGCGGTAGTCGAGGCCAAGCGCACCCGAAAAGACCCGCACGCCGGGCAGCAACAGGCCAAGTTGTACGCCGACGCGCTCGAGCGCCAGTTCGGCCAGCGCCCGCTCGTCTACTACACCAACGGCTACGAGCACTGGTTCTGGGACGACACGCTCTACCCGCCGCGCGCCGTTCAAGGCTTCGGCACGCGCGACGAGCTGGCTCTGGCGGTGCAACGGCGCACGTCGCGGGTGCCGCTCGCGAGCATCCCGATCGATGAGTCGATCGTCGAGCGGCCCTACCAGCACCGGGCGATACGTCGCGTCGGAGAGGTGTTCGAGCAGCAGCAGCGGCGAGCCCTTCTCGTCATGGCCACCGGCTCGGGCAAGACCCGCACCGTCATCGCTCTGGCCGACCAGCTGATGCGAGCCGGGTGGGTCAAGCGAGTGCTGTTCCTCGCCGACCGCGTCGCCCTCGTCAATCAGGCCGCCGCAGCCTTCAAGACGCATCTGCCCGCCTCGAGCCCCGTCAACCTCGTCACCGAGAAGGGCGTCGACGGCCGCGTCATGGTCTCGACCTACCCGACGATGATGGGGCTGATCAACGAGGTGGATGGCGGCGTTCGCCGCTTCGGCCCGCACCACTTCGATCTGATCGTCATCGACGAGGCGCATCGCTCGGTGTACCAGAAGTACGGAGCAATCTTTCAGTACTTCGACGCCCACATCGTGGGCCTCACGGCGACGCCGAAAGACGAGGTCGATCACAACACCTACAGCCTCTTCGGGCTCGAAGACGGCGTGCCGACTGACTCATACGACCTTGCCGACGCAATCGACGACGGCTACCTCGTGCCACCGGTGGGCAAGGCGGTGGCGACGTCGTTCGTGCGGCAGGGCATCCGCTATGACGACCTCTCGGAAGACGAGAAGGAGCAGTGGGACCTTCTCGAGTGGGCCGATGGCGAGGTGCCCGACGAGGTCGACGCCGCCGCGGTCAACCAGTGGCTGTTCAACGCCGACACGGTCGACAAGGTGCTCGAAGCTCTCATGACCGAGGGGCGGCGGGTCAACGGCGGCGACCTGCTCGGCAAGACGATCGTGTTCGCCAAGAGCCAGCGGCACGCGCAATTCATCGTCGAGCGCTTCGATGCAAACTACCCGCACTACGCGGGTCACCTGGCGCGCATCATCACGCATCAGGTGAACTACGCGCAGAGCCTCATCGACGACTTCTCGACGCCGGCGAGGTTTCCGCAGATCGCCGTGTCGGTCGACATGCTCGATACCGGCATTGATGTGCCCGACGTGGTCAACCTTGTGTTCTTCAAAGAGGTGCACTCGAAGACGAAGTTCTGGCAGATGGTCGGGCGCGGCACGCGGTTGCGGCCGAACTTGTATGGCCCCGGTGACGACAAGAAAGACTTTGTCATTCTCGACGTCTGCCAGAACCTCGAGTACTTCAACCAGCAACTGCCGCCCGACCGGTCGACGCGCACGGTGTCGCTGACCGAGAGGCTGGTGACCGCTCGCGTCGAACTCGTGCGCATGATCGACGGCGCCGCGGGTTCGGGTGCGCATGCTGACCCCGAGCTTGCCGGTTTGCGTGAGTTGCTCGTTGCTCGATTGCACGGCCGGGTGGCGGGCATGACTCTCGACAACGTCCTTGTGCGGCCGCAGCGGAGACTGGTCGAAGCTTTCGCGGCGGGGGAGCGTTGGCTGAACCTGAACGACGGTGACTACGTCGACGCTGCAGCGCTGGGCGCACTGCCGTCGGCGGCCGATGCCGATGAGACCGACGAGGCGGCCAAGCGTTTCGACCTGCTCGCGCTGCGTGCCCAACTGGCCGTGCTCACCGGTGATGAGGCTTCGCTCACGGCCGTGGGCAACTCGGTGCGGGGAATCGCCGAAGCTCTGGCGCACCAGAAGGCGATTCCGGCGATCGCGTCACAACTAGAGTTCATCGACCGCGTCGCATCGGTCGACTGGTGGGTTGACGTCACGGTGCCGATGCTCGAGCAGATGCGCGTGCGCATTCGCGGCCTGGTGCGATTGCTCGACCCGCGCGAGCGACCCTTGATCTACACCGACTTCGAAGACACTCTGGGCCCGATCGTCGATGTCGAGATCGTGCCCGGTTCGCCGACCGTTGACGTCGTGCGTTTCCGAGCCAAGGCCCTGGCTTTTCTCACCGCGCACGCCGACGACGCGGTGCTGTTCAAGGTGCGCAATGGAAAGCAGCTCACGGCGCTCGACCTCGAAGCACTCGAGGCGATCATGCGCGAGAGCGGGGAGTTCACGACAGCTGAGCTCACCCACGCCGCCTCGGAGAACCACGGACTCGGCCTCTTCGTGCGCTCACTGCTCGGCCTCGATCGGTCTGCCGCTCAGGATGCGCTCGCCGACTTCATCGCGGGCCAGACCTTCACGGCAAACCAGTTGGCGTTCCTCGAGCTGCTGGTCTCGCAGCTCACCATGCGCGGCATCGTCGACCCCGGCCTGCTCTTCGAAGACCCGTTCACTGGCCTCGCGCCGACAGGCCCGCAGGCCCTGTTCACCGAGGCGCAGGTCGCCGACTTGATCGTGGTGCTGCGCCGCGTGCGCCAGACGGCGGAGGTGGCTTGATGGCCAAGCTTGCAATGCCGATTTCCCGAGCGTGTGGAATGGAGATCTGATGAGGCTGGCCAAGGTAACTGTGACGAATTTTCGTAGCATCCTCGCGGCAGAGAGTTTCGAGCTTGCCGATTACACCGTTCTCGTCGGCCCGAACAACGAGGGCAAGTCCAATCTGATGCGTGCGATGGTGATGGCCCTTGACGCCGTGCACGCTTGGGCGGCCTTGCCCGAAACACCCTCAGCGTCTGGAGTGGACCACGGTACTTTGCGCCTGGCTGCCAGGAGGCGCTCTTTCGCACTTTCACAGCATGACAGGAGATCTCGAGTAGAGAGCTCGTTCGACTGGATGAGAGATTTTCCGATCGCCATACAGAGTCGAGAGAGAGGCCCGGTCAACAGCAGGGTCCGGCTGGACCTTGAGCTCGACGCTAGTGAAGTCGAGGAATTCAGGCATGCAACGGGGTCGCAGAACAACGGCCAATTGCCCGTGGAGCTTCTGTTCGGGCCGAAAGTGGTCAAGCTGGCAGTCCTAAAGCAAGGCCCGGGTAGCGCCAACATGGCATCGAAGAGTGTCGCGATAGCGGACATGATTGCGCGCAACTTGCAGATGTTTAGCGTTCCGACGTCTCGATCTGAGTCAAGTGTGCTGGCAGTGATCCAGTCGCTTGTCTCTCGTCAGCTTCGGCAAATAACCCGTGGCGCAAGCTACTTGAAGGCGGCCGAGACTATCGAGAAACTTCGTCAACAAGCCGTCTCTGAACTGGAAGCGTCCATGGTCGAGTCTCTCGGTGAGTACTTGACCGATATGCGGGAAGTCCACTTGATCGTGGCGAGCGTCGCCGAGCAATCCCTTCGGGTGGATGATTTCCTGATTGACGACGGCGTATCAACTTCGATTTCGGAGAAGGGCGACGGGGTGAAGAGCCTCGCTGCGATTTCCCTTATGCAGCAGGCGGCTCGCGACACTAGTTCCTCTGTCGCCCTGATAGCTGCGATCGATGAGCCCGAAGCACATCTTCATCCCGATGCGATTCATACGCTGAAACGCAAGCTGAAGGAAATCGCCATGACGCAACAGGTGATTATCTCCACTCACGCGCCAGTGCTCGTCAACAGGGCTCGGGTCGCTGCCAACATCATCGTCTCTGCGAACCAAGCGAGGCCAGCCAAGTCGCTGTCGCAGATTCGTCAAGTGTTAGGCGTGCGCCCAGCAGACAACCTGAGCCACGCAGAGCTCGTGGTTCTGGTAGAGGGGGTCTCGGATGAGACCGCTTTGCGGGCGATCCTCTCCTCAATGTCGAAGCGACTTCAGAAGTCAGTGGATGATGGCGCGATTGCATTCATTGCGATGCGAGGGGTCAAGAGACTCCACACGGAATTGCTCTCACAGAGCAACAACGTGTGCAGGTCGTTTGTCATTGTCGACAACGACCAAGCTGGGAGGGCTGCTGTCGCCAATGAGGTGGATGCGGGGTTGCTCGCCGACAAGAGCTACTTCGTCCTGACTAGACCTGGCGGTGACTCAGAACTGGAAGATCATTTCGACCTTGACCTCGTGTCTGCCGTCGTGAAGAACCGTTACGGGGTCACCATCCCCCTCGCGGAGTTGAAGAAGCGGAACGCAAAGTTCTCTGATCGCATACGTGGTGCACTCGAAAGCCGTGGCCGAATCGTGTCGGATGACTCGCTGGAGCAATTGAAGATCGATTTGGCCGCGGCGGTGGGGGCTGGGCCCACGGAAGCGCTTGCACCAGACTCAGTTGATTTGTTCCTTGAGCTGACTGCCCAACTGGAAGCTGCCCTGCAGTCAAGTCCGTGACTGGTAGTATCTGGAGGTTGCCGTCTAACGGCCGCGGATAAAGAGAGCTCGAGCATCCTGCTCCGGGCGCCGCGCAACGAGCAGAGAAGGGGGTCCCTCTATGGCACTGGAATCAGACGTCAAGAAGGCGATCATCGACGAATACGCAACCCATCCCGGTGACACTGGGTCCCCTGAGGTTCAGGTGGCGATGCTCACGCGTCGCATCAAAGACCTCACGGAGCACCTGAAAGAGCACAAGCACGACCACCACTCACGTCGTGGCCTGCTGCTGCTCGTCGGTCAGCGCCGTCGTCTGCTGGGTTACCTGGCCGACGTCGACATCGAGCGCTACCGCTCGCTGATCGAGCGCCTGGGTCTGCGCCGCTAACTTCATTCCTGTGCGTTAGCGCGTCGTCGATCGACACCGCGAACTTCTTCTGCAAAGGCCGCCCCCGATTCTTCGGGAGGCGGCCTTCGTGGTGTGTGCCCACAGAGCAGGATGATGGATGCTCGCGCTACGGTTCGAGTGCTTCGAGTCGGTCGATCATCGCGAGCATGAGCTGCGCGACCTCGCCCTCGCTGAGGGGCGCTCCGTCGATCACGACGCGCACCACGATGTTGCCGTGCTGGAGGTCGTGGCCGCGGTCGGTGAGAGCTCCAGCGTTCTGCCAGCCGACATGCGTGGTCTCGCGGTCGTTCACGATGGGGTCATCGATCGAGTTGTAGCCCGTGATCGTTGCGGGAAGCGTTGTCACGTCGCCCGAGCCACGACGCGTCTCGACCACCTGACGGCTACACAAGCTGAGCGCATACTCGGCGGCCGCGGCGTAGGCGGATGCTCGCTCAGGGTTCTCGAACACCCGCGCCACGACGCTCACGCTCGTGCCGTTGCCCGAAAAGCGGCCGAGATCGACGAGCGGGTCGGTCTCGGCTGCTGACCCGGCGCTCGGGTTACCGCGGACGACGGGCTCGATCCCGAGAGCGAATCGGCACTGCGCGTTGCTCGTTTCTACTACCTGGCGGGCCCCGAGTGCGACGCCGGCCGAGTCCCCTTGCGGTTCGGCGTTGCCGGTGCGCTGCAAGCCGATCGCGGTGAGTTCGCCGTCGGTGGGCGCCAGAGATTGGGCTTGCTCGACCGAGAAACAGTCACCCGTGCAGTCGTCTCGCGGTCCCGTCGCGCCGGTGGAATCGGGCACGAAACCGGGCACCGGCTCGTCGGCTCGCGATCCGGGGTTGATGACGAGCGGCCATCCGGCGAGATCCCGCGCTGCTCGGTTGGCCAGTTCGCGAAAAGCTCGCTCGTCGATCTCCCCGTTGGTCCAGACGGTCAGGCGCACGACGGCGTTCGATCGCACGAGGTCGACGGCGAAGTAGCGCCCCGAACGCTCGGTTGTCTCCACCCACCCCACGGCGGCCACGGTTGGTGGCGCCCCCAGCGCGGGCATGGCCGAGACGATCGTGGGGCGGACACCCGCGATGCCGTCGGATGCGTAGGCCGAGCATCCGGGAACCGCCTGGGCGAGTTTCGTCATGTGGGTCTGCGCCGCCTCCGCGGTCGGGAAGAACCGAACAGCGCGTACGGCACTCGACGTGCGGTTCTCGCTGACAAAACTGGTGAGCCAGTGGATGCTCCCGCCGAGGCCGTCGTCACCATCGCGGCTGACAACAGCGGGGGCTTCGGTGGCAGTGAACAGGCAGCTATCGGGCGTGAACCCGCTCGCGTCCCAGTAGTCGAGTCCGAAGGAATTCACGTCGGGCGCCGTGGAGTCTGCGTAGGTTCCCGCAGGATCGTCGACCACGGGGGTGCCCAGTTGTTGGAACGCGAGCGCATCGAGCCGAGCTTCCCACAAGTGTTCCGGGCCGAAGCACGGGTCGTCGCACTCCGTCGCCTCCAGCGGACGCGGGTCGCCGGGCTCTCCCTCGAGCAAGGGCAACGGCTCGACGTAGGACGTCAGCGGAGCGATGATCGCCGTATACAGCCCCGCGCCCGCAGCGCCAATGGCGGCGAAGATGCCGAGCACCGCAGCGGCTATGCCGACGCCGAGTGTCCACTTCCGTGACCTCGACCACGGTTGGGCGTTCACGGGATGACGAGCCGGTACGTGCGCCGGGCTCGGCTGCACAGAGACCGGGTTCAGCTGCGGCCCGACGGAAGTGTGCGCTACCGGGGTTGACGGTCGAGGGGCGGGCGGCTCCATCGACTCGGGGGGAACCCAGCCGCCGGTGCCACTCATCCGAGCCTCGTCACGGCACCAGCTTAGGCAGAAGTGCTGCAAGACGCTGCACCGTTTGATCGAGCACCGCTGGCACCGGCAGCGAGTCGCTCTGGAGGAGGGAACTCGCCGAGTACCGCATGATTCCGGCGAGGATATGCGCGGTCAGCCGGGCCTGTTCGGCAACCTCAGCCGCCGACTCTTCTGCCCCCGAGATGCGGGCCAGTCGGTAGTGGATGACCTCGGCGAGTTCATCCTCGATGGCGGCGAAGCGTTCGAGCTGGCGCTGCATGAGGACTGCGCTTGACGTGATCGCCGCGATTCGCTGGCGCAGGAGGTCAGAGTCGAGTGCGCTCGGCACCGACGCCAAAGAGATCAAGGCAGTGGCATCAGCAAGGATGTTCGGCTCGTCACTCGCGATGAACGCCCGCACTCGGCTTTCGTCGAGCCGTGGCTGCTCTGAGCCGAGCACCGCAGCGTCTTTCGTCGCGAAGTGGTTGAAGAACGTGCGCTGCGATATACCAGCCTCGGCGCAGATCATGTCGACCGTCGTCGCGTCGAAACCGTGCTCGATCACGAGCGCGACCGCGCAACGCTCAATGCGTTGCGCGGTCGCGGTGCCGCGAGAGGTTGCCGCGCGGGGTTGCGCGCGGTGCACGCCCGACATGCTCATGACGCTATTCTCTCGTGGCCATCGGTTCTCACTCGTATCGCAACGACTCGATCGGCCGTTGTCGTGCGGCGCGGCTGGCGGGCAGTGCGCCCGAGACGAACGCGATGGCGCTGATGAGCACCACCACGCCGAGGAGGCTTGCCGGCTCGAACAAGAAGAGCGAGAGCCCTTCGAGGTCGGCGAGCGGTCCGGCAGCGAGCGCCGTGCTGAGGCCCGATCCGACGAGCATCGCCGCACCGACGCCGATGAGGCTGCCGATCACCCCGATTGTCACGGCCTCGAGGCTGAACAACGCGAAGATGCGCGAACTACCCATGCCCATCGCCTTCATGAGGCCAATCTCGCGCGTGCGCTCTTGAACACTCATGAGCAGCGTGTTGACGATGCCGAACGCAGCCGCAATGAGCGCGACGATCGCGAAAGCGTTGAGCACGCCCGTGATGCCCGCGATGACCGTTGTCACAATGCCGAGCTGATCTTCGATCGTTTGCGCGCTGAAGCCCGCGTCGTCGAGGTCGGCCGCAACTCGGTCGATCTCTTCGGCGGTGAGTCCGCTGTCGAGGTAGGCGATCGCGATGACGGAGTTCTCGTCGGCACCCTCGATGCCGGCCGTGCGCAGGCTCGCAAGCTCGGTAACGAGAGCGTTGTTGGCTCCGACACCGCTCGCGAACAGGCTCGAGCGGCTCACGCCGACGACCTCGGCGACGACCTCGTGCGTCGTGCCGGTGATGTCGGTCATCCCGATCGTGACCAGTGTGCCGACGGCGTCGTCGGCGTTGTCGAACTCGAGAGCGTCGAGATAGTCGTTCGGCAGCACCACTTCGAAATCGCCCGAGGTGTGGTCGAGTTGATCTCCGGCTTCGAGGTCGGCAACGGTCACGGCCGACTGGGGGTTGACACCGAACTCGAAGCGAGCACTCGAGTTGGTGCTAACCCAGTCGGTCGAGACCGACCGCACCGGATCGATTCCGCTGATGCCTTCAATGGCGGCGATCGTGTCGAGATCGTCGTCGGTGAGCGGCTGGGCTTGTGCGCCAGCGAGCGGCGCGCCGCCGGCCTGTGAGTTCGACGACGTTGACGAATCAGGGTCCCACTCGGCAGGCCCCTCGCTCTCGGCGGCCACAGTGAGGTCAGTTTGCGCCTGCACCAGCAAGACGTCATCGGCGGCGAACGCATTGACCTGGGTCTCGATGTAGTTCGATACCCCAGCCCCGAGAGCCGTCGTGATCGTGAGCGTGAAGGCGCCGACGAAGAGCGCGAGCACGGTGAGTGTCGTGCGCAGTTTTGACCGGAAGGTATTCGCCACGGCGGTGCGGGCCAGGTCGACGGCCTTCATCGAGCCACCTCCTCAAGAACCGGAGCGGCACTGTCGCTCACGATGCGGCCGTCGCGCAAGACAACCTGCCGGTCACAGCGCGAGGCGAGCTCGTCGTCGTGCGTGACGATGACGAGAGTGATGCCCTTCTCGCGGTTGAGCGTGAAGAGCAGGTCTTCGACGATCGCTCCCGTCGTCGAGTCGAGGTTGCCCGTCGGCTCGTCCGCGAAGATGACCGACGGGTTGCCTGCGAGCGCGCGAGCGATCACGGTGCGCTGCTTTTGACCGCCGGAAAGCGTGACGGCCTTGACCGACGACTTCTCGGCGAGGTCGAGCGTTCCGAGCACCTCGAGCGCCCGGGCGCGACGGGCTGAACGGCGCATACCCGCGATGGTCAATGGCAGAGTCACGTTGTCGATCACGCTCTGCTGGGCGTTGAGGAAGAACTGCTGAAAGACGAAACCGAACTCGCGGTTGCGCAAACGGTTGAGGGCACGTGCTGACAGTGAGCGGGCATCCGTGCCGTGAATGAGAACGCGGCCCTCGGAGGGCTCATCGAGCACGGCGAGCAGGTGCATGAGCGTGCTTTTGCCCGAACCGCTCTTGCCGACAATGGCGATGCATTCGCCAGCGCGGATGCTCAGGCTCACGTCGCTCAATGCATCGAAGCGGCTCGCGCCGCTGCCGTAGTGCTTTGACAGGCTCACGGCTTCGAGTGCCGGGGGCGCCGCGGCCGGAGTGTCGGCTGACGCAGCCGATGGTCGGGACGATGACACGGGATGCTCCTTTTCAGTGGGGGACAAGCACTAAAGTTACAGTAACTGCAGTTTAGTATGCAGTAACTGCAACTTAGCTATGAGCAACCTGTCAGCCGCGACCCCGCGGCTCGTGGCACGCTGAGCGCATGCGCGAGTGCACGGTGGCACGCCGAGAATGGCGACGTCTGCTCGTGTGCCGCTCGATCGCCGTCGGTCTCGCGGCCTCGCTCACGCTCACCGCATGTGCTCCTCGTGCGGCCGAACCCGCTCCGGGGCTCGAATCGACCGTGCTCGAACGTGACCGCATCGCGAGCGAAGCGCACGAGAACAACGTTGAGCGAGCCGCAGTGTTCTTGCGCGACAAGTGGGGTCCGGTGCCCTTGCCCGATCTGCAGATTGCACGATGGGTTGCGGCAGATCAGTGGGCGCCGACCATCGTCGCGTGCTTGGCCGACGCCGGTTTTCCGGGAGTGCGGCCAGCCGACGGCGGCGAGCGCCTTGACTACAGCGGAATCCGCACGATCGACCCGAGGGTGCTCTTCGAGATTGATGTGGCTAGCTACACCTGCCAGGCTCAGTTTCCCGTGCGGGAGTGGTTCGCCGATGAGGTGCGGGCCATCGAAGCGCCCTGGGCGCTGACCTACACGCGAGACGTGCTCGTGCCGTGCCTCTTGGCGGCAGGGTTCGAGGTGCCACCGGTGCCGACGCGAGACGAGTTTGCTCGCACCTGGCGCACCGAGGCGCAGTTCGACTCCTACGGGCTTATCGCTGGCTCACCGGCGACGCTGGCCCGCGCGCGTTCTGACTGCCCGCCGCCCGACGTTGTGCTCGACGGTGCGGCATGACGCGAGCATCCCGAGTCATGGGCATCGTCTGCGCGGGCCTGGTGATGACTGCGTGTGCACCGGTGGTCGCTCAGACGGTCACGATCGACGATGTGGCGGCAGAGCGAGCCGAACTCTCTCAAGCCCGCGTTGATCGATTGCTGCAGTCGTACGGCGACTACCTGCAATCGAGATGGCCACAGCTGTCGTTGCCCTCCCCGCGCATCGAACGATGGACGGAGCTGGGGGAGTGGCCAGCCGTATTCGGAGCGTGTGCGAGCGAGGAATCGGGCCTGAATGTGCTGACCGACCCGGCTGCCGGCGTCTTTGCGGTTCCCGCGCCTCAAAACGATGCCGAACTCGTGGCACTCGAGACCTCGATCTACGTCTGCCAAGGCCGGTTTCCGCCGCCGAGCCTCGCACGCAACGAGCCTGGGCCCCTCGAGATTGCCTGGATCACCGACTATATGACCGTGCAATTGCCGGCGTGCGTCAGGCGACTCGGACTCGCCCTCCAGCCGTTGAGCGGCGCCGAGGGCCGCGCTCTCGCTGACGAGCCCATCTCCGATGTCGACCCGTACGCGGCCGTTCGGCGTGACCCAGCCGAGCTGGTTCGCGTGCAACGAGTGTGTCCGCCCGCGTCGACCGTGTTGGGCACGCTGACTGCTTCGGGAGAAACCCGATGAGCGGGCGTAGCCGTGCCGCCGCGATCGTTCGCGCGAGTGTCGTGTCGGTCGCCGCCGCGCTGGTTCTCACCTCGTGCGCGCCGTCGCCCTCGGTGCCGAGCCTCGACGATGTTGCCGACGAGCGCTCGCGCACCATGACGGCGGTGTGGCAGAAGGCTGCCTCATCCGCACAGGACTACATCGACCGTGATTGGCCCGATGCCGTGGTTCCTCCTTTGACGTTCGACCGCTGGGTCGAGCCAGAGTTCCTTCTGTCGGAGGTGCTCGACTGCATGAATCGCAAGACAGGAAGAACGGTGGGGTCCATTGGACAGAACGGTCTTCTGCAGCTTGATCCGCGACCCACGAAAGAGCCCGAGTGGGCACTGCCCGTAGCGCACGTGCGATGCTCGCTCGAAATCGCGCCCTGGACGGGCCTCTACCCCTTCGGCGGCCCCCTCGAGCAGGAGTGGGTGCGACACCAGCTCACGGTGGCGCTGCCCGCGTGCGTCCGCCGCGCAGGAGCTGAGCTGGTGATTCGCGATCTCGACTCTGCCGTTGATGCCTCGATCTACCCGACGACCAGCGGCGACTCACGCGAGCCCACCCAGAGTGTGTGGCTCGCGGCATCGGTACTCGGTGTTGATGAGGCAACCGCCGCACGGATTCGCTCAACGTGCCCCGACCCTGGCCAAGCCTTGATCGGGTTGGGCCCGGCGGAGATTGACTCATGAGGGCCCGCCGGATGATCGCGGCGCGCCTCGCAGCCATACTCGCAGCTCTCGTTGTGGCAGCGACAGGGTGTGCGTCGCCACCCGTGACCGTGAGCCTCGCCGAGGTTGCTGCAGAACGAGCGAACGCGATCGAAGACTTAGGTCGTGAGCGCTTCACCGCATTCATGGCCATGAATGGCGAACGGTTCGTCGAACTCGACCTCGAGCTCCCGCAGTACCAGGGGCTCGTTTCCCCCGAGGAGTGGGCCTTCAAGGTCGGAGACTGCGTCGAGCGTATCGACGCCGGCGTGAGCATCGCCCTCGAAGGCAACTCTCCCGGCGTGACCTACTTTGGAACGGTCGGAGACGTCTACGACCGAATCCACTGGTCGATGGAGGGCTGCATCGCTCAGTACGGGCTCGTCGAAGCCGATGCGGTTGCGCCGGGCCCGGTGGAAGCCCGCTGGCTCTATACCGACACCATCGCGCGACTCGTTCCGTGCTTGCGTGGTCTCGGCGTCTCTGTTCCGAGCGTGCCCCACCTTGACGCGTTCGCGCGAAGCGTGGCCGCCGGTACTCCCTGGAATCCGGTTGCGCTGGCGGTGCCCACGGCCGACCATGACCGGGTGTCAGCGCTGTGTCCCAGCTCACCTGGCGAGCTCGAGCGACGGATGCCCGCCTCGGGCGAGACCGATGAGTGAGGGTGACTCCCCATCGAGTGGGGGCGATGCGGGTTCCGTACTCGTCATGCGTGCTTCGGCACGACCGTGGGCCCGGCTACTGGGGATATCGGCAACGCTTCTGGCTGCGGGCGTTGCCGCTTTGTTGTCCGGGCTCGTCGACCAGGGCATCCTTTCGACGATCGTTGCTGTCGGGGTGATCGTTATGTTCCTCGTCTCGGCAACGAGCGCTGCGGCGGTGACGGCCCGCTGGCGAACGTCACTTCAGTTGGCCCACGGCTCTCTCATCGTGCGCACTCCGATCGGAGCACGAGCGATTGCGGTGCGGGAGGGTGTGGGTTTTGTGCGGTGGATTGATTCGCGATCTCTGCGCCCGGTTATCTGGGTGGTTGACCGCGAGTCTCTTGTCGTACCGGTCAGTGAATGGCTTCAGCCGCTGCGGGTTGAGGCCTTCGCATACGCCGTCGGGCTGCCGGTGATTGACCTCGACGACCCGCCGTCGTCAATCGTTCGCTAGGTCGTGACACCCCCGACTGATACCCTGATCTCGGCGCGATTCCTCGCGCCATTCAAGTGAATACCGCACGGAGCAGGCCGGCTCGAAGCTGGTCACCGGTGGTGGTCTCCCGAATCGCACGGAATGTTGCGAGTCGGTGCATCTCTACTGTTGGCCAGAGCAGACACCCGGCGTGACCGCGACAACACTGTCGCTGAGCCGAGATCGTCAACAATGACGAGAGTCCCTTCCTGCCCGCTCCTGCTCTGTACGTGCACGCGCGCGCTCGCATGTGGCGAGCCCGCGACAAGACGTAAAGGAGACAGACCTCGTGGAAGGTCCTGAAATCAAGTTCGCCGAGACAGTTCTCGACAACGGCAAGTACGGCAAGCGCACTGTTCGATTCGAAACGGGCCGCCTCGCGCAGCAGGCCCAAGGAGCCGTCGCCGCCTACCTCGACGAAGAGACCATGATCCTGAGCGCGACGAGCGCCGGCAAGCACCCGCGCGAAGGGTTCGACTTCTTCCCGCTCACGGTCGACGTCGAAGAGCGCTCGTACGCCGCTGGCAAGATCCCCGGCTCGTTCTTCC
>CAYWZI010000037.1:0-15964 GCA_964462815.1 uncultured Microbacteriaceae bacterium | reverse complement strand
ATCGCCCACTGGTAGAAGGCCAGCAGTGTGGCTCTGCGCGATCGCCTGGTGTTCACGGCCCAGTCGTGGGCGCCGGCGTAGGCGACGAGCTGGGCGCCCGTGAGCTGCCAGGGCTCGACGTCGACGCGGCGAGCGAGGTGCTCGAGCTGCTGTCGGCGCGTGTAGCAGGTTGTCTGGGGAGAGCCGGCGGCGCGCTGGGCAAGGATGAAGCCGTCGATCGCGCCACGCCAGTGAGGAGTGATCATCATCTTCGGATCATGACAGAAGCTCCGCGAGCGTTGGCAGCTCGTCGGCATCCTCGGGAATGAGGTTCACCTCGTTGTCGGGAATGGCGAGGCAGACGTGCCGGCGAGCCGGGAACGGGTCGGCGATCACGAGCTCACCGCAGAGTCGGGCACGCTGCAGTCGCACTCGGTTCGGTGCGTGCTGAGCTCCTCGGCGCTGGTGACCGTGATGCCGCACGGCATGATGAGGCGGCCGTCGCTGTAGTAGAGCATCGGCTCACGCACGGCTGGGCTCCAACGGCTCGACGATGCCCCAGAAGGCGAGCTCGGTCTCGAGGTCGGCTACAGAACAGAAGGTTGGGAGTTCGAGTCTCTCCGGGCGCGCTTCACCACCCTCGGCACCGTCGAGCCACTCGAGCGGCACGTTGGTCGCCATCGCGATCGCCATCTTCTGAGCCTTCGAGGGCTCACCTCGGCCGTTGAGCCAGCGGCTCACCGTGGCGCGGGAGACGTCGAGCTCGTCGGCGAAGCCCTGCACTGAATAGCCGGCCGTCTCCATCGCGAGCTGCACACGGTGCTGCAGTCGGAAGGTCGGCCCTGCGGTCGTTGTCGTCATGAGCTGAGTCTGCCACATTGTGCAGGTTTGGGCGAGAGTGACGCGGCGACGACTCTGTGCAAGATCGCGACACGACACGCCCAAAGTTTCGCAATGCCGTGCCAGGTTGTCACAACGTGGCACGGTGTACGCATGTTGCACCGATCAACGTACCGACGCCCCCAGCGGCCAGCTCCGACGCCCTGGCAGGTGCTGCCCCCGCTGACAGCGGCCGCGATGCTCCTCAGCGCGATCGCCACCCTCTACGTGCAGGCGTGGCTATGAGCGAGGGCCGGCTGATCAGGAACCTGCTGCCCTTCGAGCGGCACTTCACTCAGATCCCCAACTCGTGGCTGCGCGACGGGCGGCTGAGCTTCAAGGCCCGAGGCCTGCTGGCGATGCTGATGAGCCACGAGCACGGCTGGAAGATCACGATGGCGACCATCGTGAACGACGCCGAGCGCGACGGCAAAGACAGCGTTCTCACTGCCGTTCGCGAGCTCGAGGATCTCGGCTACCTCGTGCGTCATGCGCGACGAGACAGCGGCCGCTTCACCGTCTACGACTGGGAGCTCGCAGACCCCAGCGGGCTCTCTGACCCGGCCCTCTTCGGCCGCGGCGCAGTCGGCATCACCCCACCGAAGCGGAACAACCGCCGCGGAAGAACCGCGACGGCAAATCCGCCCGACACTGGGGCGGAAAATCCGCCTCCCTCATTAAGAACACAAGTAGAAGACATTAAGAGCTCTCAAGGTGAGTCACGACCGCGCACGCGCGAGTGCCCGGTCTCAGAACGCATCTCACCAAGCGGGGAGCACGTCTGGCTGCCGACCGGCGTGTGTCTCAACTGCCCAGCAGAGCAGCGATCGGTGGTGCTCACATGACCGACGACTTCGCAATCGAGACGAAGACCTGGCTGCGGAAGTCCACCTACAAGCCGCTCTACGCGAGCGCGCGAGAGCGAGGCGTCACCCTCGCAACCGTCGTGAGCGAGATCTGCGACGACGCTGTCGCAGCTCGATCGACGAAGCGCGCCTATCGCAAGATGACGCCCGAGCTGATGCAGCGCTACCGCGAGCTCGAAGCCGAGGGCATGCCCTACTCGCGCATCGCCGCCGAGCTCGGCGTGAGCAAGTCCAGCCTTGAGAACCACCGAGCACAACTCAGGAGGATGCAATGAAGCGACGACGCTGGCACGTGTGCAAGGCCGGGAACCAGTGGCGAGTGCACCCGCTCGACGCACCAGTGGTGAACGAGATCACCTACTGGCCGATCTGGGAAGACGCCCTCGCCTACGCCCGGATGATGAGCGGCGTCGATCTGCTCGAGGCGACGGCATGAACGCCACGAAGCTGGCAGCTCGGCTGATGTGGGCCGCGCGACAGCTGCGCGACGAGGCCGAGCTGTGGAGTGGCGATCGCAAGAAGACCCTCATCCACGCCTCGCGGCAGATGACCTGGGCATACCGCTCAGCGTTCAGCCGCAACCCCGAAGACGTGCAGGCCGCCATCGCCCTGCTCGACGCCGCCGTGAAGCTCCTCGGCGACGTGATCATCACCCGATTCGAGCGCGAGCTCGCGAAGAGAGAGACAGCCTGACCATGAACGCAGCAGCAGCCAAGAAGCCGAACCCCAAGACCGTCGCCGATCAGCGCGCGGCCGCAGCCGAGAAGCACCCACGCATCGAGCTCGTGCCCGACGAGTCGCGGCCGCACCACCCGAAGGCCACCGACACCACGTGCGGCGCCCGCACGAACCTGGCCGGCCGCCTCGTCGAGTGCGAGCTCGCACCACTGCACGCCGGCCACCACAGCGGCAGCGGCCGCAGCTGGCGACCGAACACTGCAGCCGAGCTCGAGGCCGAGATCCACGCAGCGCGAGCGGAGCGTCGCAACTCCGATGGCTGACCGTGGCCCCGGCCTGCTCGCTGACCCTGCCGCCCCAGCCGAACGGTGGGGCGGCAGGAAGGCGCAGCAGTACGTGCGGCTCACGCTCGAGCAGTACGGCACGGTGTGCTGGCTGTGCGGGTTGCCGGGCGCGACCTCGGCGGATCACATCATCCCGAGGTCGCAGGGCGGCGCGGTGTACGACCTGCGCAACCTCGGCCCAGCTCACAAGCGATGCAACGAGTCACGCGGCAACCGCGCGGCGTCGGGACCGGCCGCGATCATCGAGAACGGCATGCAGTTCTTTAGTTTGGCCTAGCCCGGAAACCCACGCGCAGCCTTGTCCGTATCCCCCCGAGTCACTCAAGAAAATCCCGAAAACGAGCGGAACGAAGCGACCATGAACGAAGCGCGAGAGACGCAGGTTACCCTCGCCGGCCTCGAGCTGGAGAGTGAGAACCCCGGCAACTCTGGCGCGCTCCGCACTGCCGTCGTCGCCACGATCAAGGCGCTTGAAGACGAGCGACTGCTCGAGCCGCGCCACGCTGCGATGTGTCAGCTCGCGCTCGAGCTCGCCGACGCCGTTACCGCCGGCACTCGCAGCCGTCGAGCGTCAGCTGCCGCGATGGCGGCCGCGCAGCTGCTCGCCGTGCTCAAGGAGCTGCCCGCCCCGATGGCTGCCGATCTGAAGCAACGCTTCGACCAGTTCGTCGACTCTCTCGTCAACGGCGACCCCGAGCCGTGAGCGACTGGGCAGGGTTCAAGCACTCGACGAAGCGGAACCCCGCGCGTCGATCGATCGGCCCGCGGCAGGCGAAGATCGCCGCCGCACTCGGCAAGCCCGGCATGCCGTGGCAGCGCGAGGTGTGGGACGTCGCCGGCGAGATCGACGACGACGGCAACCTCGTCTACGAGCTCGTGATCGTGACGGTGCCGAGGCAGTCGGGCAAGACGACGCTCTACGGACCAGTGCAGCTCGACACGTGCATCGTGAACCCCGGCGTGAAGACGTTCTACACCGCCCAGACGGGCAAGGATGCTCGCTCTCGGTTCAGCGACCTCGTCGCCCTCGTGCAAGAGTCGCCACTGCACGCCATCACCCGATACCGAGCATCGCAGGGCGACGAGGGCATGCACTTCCCGAACGGATCGGCGCTGAAGATCTTCGCCCCCGTTGTGGCAGCGCTCCACGGCGAGACGCCGCCGCTCGTCGGGCTCGACGAGATCTGGGAGCTCGACGAGGCACTCGGCGACGCACTGCTCGAGGGCGCCATCATCCCCGCGCAGGTCACCCTCGCCGGCCGCCGCCAGGTGTGGATGCTCTCGACCGCCGGCACCGCACTGTCGACGTTCATGCGCAAGTGGGTCGAGCGCGGCCGCGAGACCGTCGAATCCAACGGCGAGAAGTGGCCCAAGATCGCGTACTTCGAGGCGAGCCTCTTCGACGGCGATGACCCCTACGACCCGGCGGCGATCGCCAGGTTCCACCCGGCCGTCGGCCACACCGTCACCGTCGACGAGCTGCTCGAGGTCGCCGCCGGCGTCACCCGAGCGACCTGGCTGCGCGCGTTCTGCAACGTGTGGACCGAGGCCGTGAACCCGCTCTTCGCAGCCGAAGACTGGGACGCCCTCAACGTGCCGCCGGCGGGCATCCCTCGCCGGCGAGATCTCACCGTCACCTACGAAGTCGGCGCCGACAACGAGTGCGGCGCCGTGCTCGCCAGCTGGCGCGACGACGACGGCGCACCATGCGTGCGCGTGCTGCACGCGGCACCCGGCACCAACTGGATGCACGACCTCATCGTGCAGATCCGCGACGAGTGGAAGCCGGCGGTGCTCGGAGCCGACGACGGCGGGCCGACCAGGCGACTGACCGATCAGCTACGTCGCACGCTCGGCGACGACGCGGTCGTGACCACGAGCGTGAAGGACTACGCGACCGCGTGCGAGTCGCTGCTGACGATGGCGCGCGATCGCGAGCTGAAGCACGACGGGTCGAAGACGCTCTCGAACGCGATCGCACACCTCGTGCTCAAGCGCGTCGGCGATACGACGAAGTTCAGCCGCAACGACTCGACCGGCCCGATCCCCGGCATCATCGCGGCCGCTGTCGGCATCTGGCTGCACGACCACCGCAGCGTCGACCTGAGCAAGCCCGTCATCTACACCTGAACGCCCAAAGTTGCGCAACACGCCGCACAATGTGGCGAACGTCGCAAAATGGCGCATTGTGGCACTCGTGCCCGTCATCGAAAGACTCGCGAACCGCCTCGGCTTCACGCGCCTCGTGCGCGAGACCGCCGCGAGCTACAGCTCGGCGTGGACCGACAACTCGCACCTCGCCGAGATCGCCTTCGAGACCTTCTACGGCGAAATGGGCAAGTACATCCCCGCCAGCCGAAGCAACGCCATGCGCATCGGCTCGGTCGCGAACCTTCGCCACCTGATCACCGGCATGGTGAGCCGGCTGCCGCTCTTCGCGAAGGTCGCCGGCGCCCGCGCCGAGCAACAGCCCGGCCTGCTCTCACAGATGGAGCGCGGCACTCCGATCGCGACCACGCTGCAGTGGATCGTTGACGATCTGATCTTCTACCCGCACTCGTGGCTCGTCGTGCGCGAGCGCGACTTCTACCGCTGGCCGACCTGGGTCGAGCGCGTGCCCCAGGGCAAGGCCCGCTTCAACTCCGACGGCTGGCTCATCGGCATAGAAGGCGAGAACGTCAAGGCCGAAGATGTCATTCGCATCGACTCGCCCCTCGGCGCTGGCCTTCTCGTCAACGCGGCCGAGCCGATCAAGCGCGCGATCGCGCTCGAGCTCGCGGCCGCGATCGCCGAAGACAACCCCGTGCCGACCGTCGAGCTCCACGACGAGGGCGGCAACGAAGCGCTCACCGAGGATGAGATCGAGAAGCTGCTCGACCGATGGTCGAGCGCTCGACGCCGGCGCGGCGTCGCCTACACCCCGAAGCGCATCAAGGTCATCCCCCACGGCCAGCACACTGCGCAGCTGCTCATCGACGGCCGCAAGGCGATCGAGCTGACGCTCGTGCGGCACATGAACGCCCCGGCCTGGTCAGCGTCGAACGCTGTCGAGGGCGCGACGATGACCTACGACAACCGCGCGCTGCGCAACTGGGAGCTCATCGACATCACGCTCCACGCCTACACCACGGCGATCGACGGCCGCCTCTCGCTCGCCGACGTCACGCCGCGCGGCTGGGTCGTCGACTTCGAGCTCGACGAGCTCACACGCCCCGACCAGAAGACCCGGTTCGAGACCTACGCCATCGGCAAGAAGCACGGCTTCATCACCGACGAGTGGATCGCCGAGCAAGAGGGCTGGACCACCACAGGAGGATCTCGATGAACCGCGCCCAACTCGACGCGCTGCTGCGCGCCGGCCTCATCACTGCCGACCAGCACACCACAGCCCTCGCCACCATCACCCCGGCCGGCGTCGTCGCCGAGCTGCCCCAGCTGACGGTCGAGCTCGCAGCTGACGACGTCGAGTTCTCCGAGAGCTCGCGCACCGTCACCGGCATCGTCACGATCTACGAGCAGTACATCCCCTCGCACCACATGGTGCTGCACACCGGATGCATGCAGCCGCGTCAGCCGCTCTCGCGCGTGAAGCTGCTGCGCGATCACAACCACGCCGACCCGATCGGCTACATGACCGAGCTCGACCCCGAGACCATGATCGCCACGTTCTACATCCCCGAAGGGGAGAACGGCGACAAGGCTCTCGCCGAAGCGCAGAACGGCCTGCGCGACGGCATGAGTGTCGGCTGGACCACCCTCGAGTACGACATCGACGACGACTGGATGATCCACATCCGCGCCGCTGACTTCTACGAGACGAGTCTCTGTGCCCTCCCCGCTATCGCCGATGCCGGGGTGATCAATGTTGCCGCCGCACTGGCAACGTCACGAAAGGAACACCGCATCATGAACCGAGCCCAGCTCGCGGCGGCACTGGCCGCCGGCAAGATCACGCAAGAGCAGCACGACACCGCCCTCGCCGCCTTCGAGGCGACCGAGCAGCTCGCCGGCCCCGCGCCGGCCACCCCAGTGCCGGCAGCAGTCGCAGCCGGCCCCGAGCTGCAGGCCAACCCGCCGAGCGGCGTCACCGTCGTCGAGCCCAAGCTCACGCTCGAGCGAGTCGTGCGTCAGATGTCGGCCGCGGCCGCCACCGGCCGCCTCAGCGACTTCCAGCTCGCACTGTCGAACGTGCTGCCGTCGGATGACGCCGGCGAAGCGTTCACGCGACCCGAGTGGCTCGACGGGCTCTTCACCGCCAGCGACGAGACTCGCACGTGGGTCAACGCCATCGGCCAGCCCGAGATGATGACGAAGTTCAAGGGCGAGGGCTGGCGCTGGGGCGACACCCCCGACGTCGACGAGTACGACGGCGACGACGCGACCGAGGTGCCGTCGAACGACGTCAGCACCGAGCCCGTCGTCTTCACCGGCTGGGGCGTCGCCGCAGGCTGGGGCATGCCTCGCCAGCTGATCGACTTCGCCGACGAGGAGCTCACGCGGTCGTTCTGGCAGGCCGTGGGCCGCAACTACCAGCGCAAGACGAACGTCGGCACCCGCACCCGCGTGCTCGCCGCAGCCTTCGCCGCTGGCGCGACGCTGGCCTCGGCCGGCGGCAGCTCGTCGGTCGCGACCGGCGACGCGGTCGCGCTGATCAAGCAGCTGATCCGCGACGTGCGCGCGATCGAGGGCGGCCGCGCGAACCGCGTTTTCCTCGGCGCGACGCAGTTCGGTCTGCTCGAGGATCTCCCGACCGACGACCTGCCGCTGTGGCTGAAGTCGGCCGAGATCACCCTCGACATCACCGAGGGCGTCGCCTCGGCCGCCGGCGGTCGCCTGGTCATCACCCACGACCCGGCCCTCGCCGTCAACCAGGGCGTCGCATTCGACAGCCGCGCGATGACGTTGAAGGAGAAGGCGCCGCTGCAGCTCTCGGCGATCTCCGTCTCGCACGGCAAGGTCGACGTCGGCGTGTTCGGCTACATGCGCCTCGACACCCACGACCCGCGCCTGGTCATCAAGCGCACCGCCGGCGAAGTTCTGCCGACGCCGTAACCGACCGCGCTGCCCGCCCGCCGGCACATCGGGCGGGCAGCGCGCAATACCCCCGAGAGGAGCATCATGACGACCTGGCACACGAAGGTCACGCTGCGCGCAGCGTGGTCGAACGCGCCGGCATCCGACACGCTCCTCGACGAGCTGCTCGACGTCGCCAAGCACCAGGTGCTCGAGTTCGCGCCCACGCTCGCCGCTGAGGCTCCAATCCCGACTCAGTACCGCTACGCGCAGTACATGCAGGCGATGGCGCTCTGGAACGCTCAGAAGGCCGGCCCCACCGACGACGCGATCGGCGGCGAGAGCTACCAGGTGCGCGTCTACCCGATGGACGCAACGATCCGCCGCATCCTGCGCCCCACCGTCGGCGTGCCGAGGCTCGGCTGATGAGCGTCTACAGTCGCAAGCAGCTCGGCGATCGCCTCACGGCCGACGTCGCAGCTGCCGAGCTCGTCGGCTACAAGGTCGTCGCAGATCCCCGGCATGTGGATCTCGACGACCCGAGCATCCGCTGCGTGCTGCAGATCGTTCGGCAGCGCATCGCGCCTGCCCCCGAGAACCCTCGCGGAGCCTTCGCCGAGACGCACGAGCTCTGGGTCGTGAGCAGCGTCACCGACCCCGACCTCGTCGAAGACGCTCTCGACGATCGCCTCGCCGAAGTCATCGAGATCCTCGACGGCATCAACTTCCTCACGTGGAGCTCGGCCGAGCGCCGCATCCACGGCTCGAACCGCCACGCCTACATGATCAGCATCCAGCTGTCGACGCAGAAAGAAGAGACCCCATGAGCGAGATCACCGCCAACGCCAAGGCGCTTCGGCGCCTGTCAATCAAGATCGGCACCGACGACTACGTCCGCCACTGCAACAACGTGGAGGTGATCCCGAACACCCCCACCACGACGTTCAAGGGCGGGAACCCCGAGGCATACCTGCACGACGTAGGAGCAGCGAGCTTCATGCTCGCGATTTCGCTGGTGCACGACTACCAGAATCCAGACAGCCTCTATCGTTTCCTGCTCGAGCACCCTGGGGAGACCGCGGAGTTCACCTACAAGCCCGATCGCGACGGCGACCTCACCGCCACGGTGACCGCGGTCGTCGTCTCCCCGACGCTCGGCAACCCGGTCGACAAACACGGCAACTCCACCGTGCAGATGCCTTGCAGCAAGCCGGTCTACGGTGCGCCGACCGTCGTCGTGCCTGCGATCACCGGGATCACCCCCGACACGGCCGCCGCCGCCGGCGGCGAGCTTGTTTTGATCACTGGCACCGGCTTCACCGGCGCGACCTCGGTGACCATCGACGGCGAGACGGCCGAGTTCATCCTCGTCGACAGCCGCACGATCCACGCGGTCGTGCCGGCAGCCACCGCCGGCGAGGCACTGGTGATCGTCACCAACTCGGCCGGCACATCGCCCGCGGCCACCATCACGCTCACGGCATAGAACACATGCGGGTCTACGCGGGCGCCGAAGACGGGGTGCTGCAGGCCGTCGCTCAGCTCAAGGAAGCTGACGACGGCCTGCAGGCCGCGATGATGGCGGACGCCCGCGAGCAGCTCGGCGACGCCTGGCGTCAGCTGCTCAACGAGCAGATCGACGGCCGTCAAGACGCCGACACCATCGTCGACGGCTCGCGCGTCATCGTCGGCAGCGACGGCTTTATCATCTACGCAGCCGAGAGCGTGCAACCGCTCAGCGGCGGGCTCATCCCGCGCGAGAACTGGCACGCCGTCGAGTTCGGTGCGCGCACCCGCCGCGTGAGCGTCGGCGATCGCTCACCAGCGACCGGCCGCGCCTACCGAGCGAACAAGATGATCAACCGCGGGCTGCCCAGCCGTCAGAAGTACGGTCGCGTCGCCTTCCGCGCAGCGTCGCTCATGGGCCGCGAGCTCGTGCGCGTCTGGGTCACCGCCCTCGTCGAGCGCTACCGGAAGGCGGCGAACGATGGCTAAAGGCATCGGCATCAACTTCTACGCCGACACCGAGCAGGTCGAAGAGGGCAGCCGCACCGTGCAGAGCGCGCTGCGCGAGGTCGACGAGGCTTCACGCTCGACCGCGCGATCGCAAGAGCGCGACTTCGAGAAGGTCGACCGAGCCGCGCAGAACACGGCGAAGAACATCGACTTCATCCCCGGCGTCTTCGTCGACTGGGAGACCGAGAGCGACAGCCGCACCAAGCGCATCGCCGACGACCTCGACGGCGTCGACACGAAAGCCGGAGATCTCGCCGGCACCGTCAAGGGCAGCCTCTCTGGTGCGTTTCAAGACTGGGACGGCACCGCCGAGGGAGCTGTGCAGTCGGTGGGTCGTGGCCTCGAAGGGCTCGCCGGCCTCATCCCCGGCGTCGGCGGTCTCATCGGCGCCGGCCTCGGCGTGGTCGTCTCCGAGTGGGCGCAGAGCTGGGGCGACACCGCGACGGAGAACGAGAACCGCGTCCGCGCGATGTATGACGACATGATCGAGTCGGGCGATCGGTTTCTCTCCGAGAGCCTCATCCAGTCGCAGATCTCCGAGATCATCAACGACTCGCAACGGCTCGACGAGGTGCGGCAGCGCGCCGAAGACGCCGGCATCGCCCTCGACACGATGCTCGCAGCAGAGGCCGGCTCCAAGAGTGCGCTCGAGGAGGTGCTCGGCCGAGTCAACGACGCCGTCGCGACCAACGTGGACCTGCAGCGCGATGGCACCTTCGAGTCGCAGGAGCAGCTCGTCGCGGTCGAGAATCAGCTCACACGCCTGCAGGCCGTGCAGGACCACCTCAACGACATCGACAGCGCGCAAGACGGCGTCGTGAACAAGGCCGAGCTCTACGACCGCGCGGTCGACGCCGCACGCGGGCATCTCGAAGACCAGAAAGAGGCGATCCAGATCCGCAACCGACTGCTGGCCGAAACGCCGGCCGTCGTCAACACGCGCCTCGAGGTCGACGACTCCGAGCTCGAGCGCAAGCTCAGCCAGCGGCGCACCATCCGCCTGAACATCGAAGGCATGGATCGCAACGGGGTGAGGATCATATGACCGGCGTGCTTCAGCGTGACACCGTCACCATCAGCGACGGCACGAGCTCAACATCCCCCGATCTTGTTATTCGCTACGCAGCGCGCCGACAGAGCGGCAACGTGTTCCACGACATCATCGGCCGAGCATCCCGCGACGTCAGCCTCGCCCCCGCTCGGCTGCGTGCCGGCACCATCGAGTGCCTCTACGTCGACCGCGCAGCTGCGCACGCAGCGCTGACTCTTCACGCCGGCGCGAGCATCCTCACCTACGTCGACAGCACGATGCCTGAGACCGACATGAGCTACGCCGTCGAGGGCATCAGCGAGATCACCCACGATCGCGTCTATAACAAGTGGAAGCTGTCGGTCGAGTTCGAGGAGCTCGACGCATGAGCCGCCTCGACGCCCAGCAGGTGCAGGGCATCATCCGACCGGGCGACCTTGAGCTCGCGATCAAGCGCGCGCAGCTCACCGTCGACGAGAGCTGGGCACCGCACGCTCAGGCGACGGTCGTGTGCAAGATCCCTGCCGATCGAGATCTCGTCGACCTGCGTGAGAACGTGCTCGAGCTCGACCTGCGACTGCTGCGCACGTTCGGCCGCTCGTGGAACATCGCCGACATCAGCGCCGACGTCGGCGGCTCAATGGCGGCCGCCTCAGCGCTCTACGGTGGCCGCGTCGGCGCCGTCACGAACCGACACTTCAAGCCGTTTCGTGGCTCGCTTATCCGCGCCGGCGAGCTGCTGCAGGCGCAGTTGTATGTCAGCGATCGCCGCATTGACGATGAACGGCGCGAGCTCACGATCGAGGCCGCCACCGGCGAGTACCTGCTGCAAGGCGACGCGCTCGTCTCGACGAGCTCGTGGTCGCCGGCGTCTACGTCGGTGCGCGCGATCGCGCAGCTCGTGCTCGATCGACACGACTTCACCCTGCAGGCTGGCGACGCCGACGCCACGGTCGCAGAAGTTGACGCCACCGTGTGGCGGCCGGGCATCACCGCGTGGGAGTACCTCTCACCGCTGCTTGAGGCGGCATCACTGCGACTCTGGTGCGACCTCGACGGCAGCTGGTACCTCACCGAGCGTGAGGCGAACGTCGCCGGCGCCGTCACCCTCGCCACCGGCGAGAACATCACCCGCTATGAGGACCGCATGGCGCTCGACGCCGAGGTGTGGTGCGACGCCGTCGTGGTCGAGTACAAGTGGACCGACGAGTTCGACCTCAACCAGATCGCCTACGACGTCGCCGGCGAGCAACCCTCGCGCGCATGCCTCCACATCGTGCGCACGACCGCCTACCCCGGCCCTGGCGCTGCTGCCGGCATCCTCGCCCGAGCTCAAGCGCGCGGCCGCGTGCTCACCCTCTCGGCAGTGTCGACCTTCAACGCCCGCCCCGGCATGTCGGCCACCATCACGCCGATCGAGGGCGACTCGCAGACCGGGTACGTGCGCTCAGTCACGTGGCGATTCCCAGACCGGCAGATGGACGTCGAAACTCGCGGCCTCGTCGATACCCCCGAGACGTCTTGGCTCTTCGTGCCCGCCGGCATCAGCTGGCTCGACATCGACGAGGGCGTCAGCTGGCTCGACTACGAACCCGAAGGAGCTTGACCCATGCCCGAAGAAACCTACGGACTCGTCGCCGAAGAAGCCGGCCTTCCCATCGTGCCCGGCACGATGGATCTGCGCGAAGGTTGGAACGAGATCAACCACACCCGCGACATGCACGCCGAGCACCTGCTCAACGGCACGCACGACGCCTCAGTCATCACCACCGGCACCATCGACCCCGCTCGGCTGCCGACCTTCACCGCCGCGTCGATCGTCAGCGGCACCTTCGACGCTGCACGCATACCCAACCTGCCTGCGTCGAAGATCACCAGCGGCACCCTCACCGTCTCGGTCTCAACCGGCGGCAGCGGCCGCTTCGGCGACGCCTGGAACTACAACATCGTCAGCACCCGCCGATCGGTGTGGATGGACTCGAGCGGGCAGCTGGGCCACACCGCCTCGAGCGAGCGCTACAAGGCCGCGATCCGCCGCGCCGAGCTCGACCCGCTCGCCGTGCTCGAGCAGCTCGAAGTCGTCTACTACGTGCCGCGCATGTCGAAAGAGCAGCTGATCGCGAACGGCGGCAAGGAGTCGACCGAGATCGGCGTCATCGCCGAGCGGCTCGCAGAGGCCGGCCTCTGGGAGTTCATCTTCACCGACGACGAGGGGCGCATCGAGGGCGTTCACTACGAGCTGCTCGCCCTCGCAGCCATCGTCGCCGCGCAGCACGTGTGGAGCGAGCACAAGAACCTCGCCGAGCGCGTTGCTCAGCTCGAGAATGGAGCCAGCTGATGCCCACCGGATTCGGTTCCGAAGACGCACAAGGCCAGTGGCGCTACGGCGAGCTCGACGACGCCGGCGCACTCCACTCGGATCTGCTCGAGCTCGGCCAGTCGCGGGTCTCCGCCGGCTTCGCTGCCGATCGCGCACGCCTCGCCGGCCTCGAGGAAAACCCGGCGATCGCGCTCGGCGCCGGGTCGATTCTTCTTGCCCACGCGGCGCTATCGGGAAATGCCCTGACCATCGACACACGACCAGATGCTTCGAATCTCTTTGGCAGCGACTTCCATTCATATGAGTGTGTCGTCGACCTCGATACGACTTCGGCGGCGACCGCCATCGACGTGCTCATGCGAGCTGCGGGCGCAGATTACACGACCGCGAATCATGTGCAGCGCCGCTTCGAGATGAACGGCCCCACCCCCGCCTACACCAACTCGACCACCGGCGCCACCCTGCGCGCCGGTCGAGCAAACGGGGTCGGGGGTGGAACTACTCGGTTCACGATTGCCGGACCCCAGGCCGCGCAGTATACCAAGCTGATCGGTCAGTATCACGACGCTGCGATCTCAGGCCAGGTCTGGAACCACATCCCGAACACCAATATCTTCACCGGCCTGAAAATCAAGCTAGAAGGTGTCGTCACCGGCACCGGGGTCGTGACTGTCTACGGGCTGAGGAAGTAATGCGGTATCCGAACGGGTTGACGACCCCGCCCCGTGTGACTTCCCCGTATGGGTGGCGGCGGCATCCGATTACGCGCGTGCGCACATTCCACTACGGCACCGATTCAATCGGGCACCCGGGCGGGCTGAACTATGCGCCCGAAGCCGGGCGGGTTGTGTTCGCCGGGTGGAATGGTGGCGCGGGCTATGAGGTCCGCATCCAGTCAGGTAACCGTCTGTGGTCGTTGAAGCATCACGCCGCCCGCAGTCTCCGCGTGAAGGTCGGTCAGCAGGTGGCCGAGGCTCAGCCTGTCGGCACGACGGGCACGACTGGCCTATCTACCGGCGTCCACTGCCATTTAGAGCTCCGGGTGGATGGTGTGAGCGTGGATCCGTTCGCCTACATTGCCGCCCGCCCCCCTGGACTGGCAGAAGTCGGTTCGACTCCCATCCCCAAACGAAAGAGGAACCCCATGCTGCTCTATCAAGTCAACGACGCTGACGGCACCAACTGGCTCGTCGTGTTCGACGGGAAGGCTCGCATCATGACGGGCGGCGGTGTGGACGATCACGAGTTCGCTCAGATCAAAGCACTCCACGGCAACCCGGTCGCGGTGAACCGTCACCGTTTTGACGCTCTCATCCGCTACTACGGCGGAACGCGAGCCTAGACGGTGAACGACGCGATCTCGATTGCGATCATCGGGCTGCTCGGCACGATGCTGGTCGCCGCGATGGGCTACATCGTGGCCGCGCTCTCGAAGCTGAACCGGCGCCTGCGACACCTCGAGCGCCGCGACCGGCTCTCATGGCTCTACATTCGCAGCCTCATCGACCACGCCTACCGACACAACGCACTACCCCTGCCGCAGCCGCCCGAGGGCTGGCTTGACGACGACCACGAATAGAGGAGCATCATGAGCAACTTCATCATCGCGATCGTGCGAACGATCATCCCGATCATCGTCGGCTGGGCTGTGGGCCTGCTGGCGGCGATCAACATCCCCGTCGACGCCGAGATCCAGGCAGGCCTCATCGTCTCGCTGAGCACGCTCGCGGCGTCGCTCTACTACGTCGGCGTGGCGTGGCTCGAGCGGCGCTGGGCGTGGTTCGGCTGGCTGCTCGGCATCGCTCGAAACCCCGTGTACCCGCCGGCCGAGCACCGCACGATCAGCTAGAGGATTCCGCAACGATTGCCGGCATGCCGGCAGTGGATCACCTACAAGGTGCCGCTGCCGGCCTTCGTCGTGCCTGCGCTCTCGATGGCGGTGATGATGGCGCCGGCGAGGCACCAGCTGGCGAGCATGAGCGCGCCGAACGGGAAGCTGACGCCGGCGACGGCGAGGCCGATGAGCGCCTGGTCGCCGCGGGCGAAGACGCCGAAGAGCCACGTGATCGCCGCGATGAGCAGCGGCAAGATCCAGAGCCAGGCCAGCAGGTTCAGATAGCGATTCTCCATGAGGGCAGGGTAACGCGGCGGGCAGCCGTTCGGGTATCGGCTGCCCGCCGCGAGCTCGAGCTCGGCTAGGCGAGCACGCGGCCGCGCGATCGCGAGGCGCCGTCGACGATGGCTCGCAGCCGGTCGGTCGGCTGCTTCACGTAGACCGGCACCATGTTGAGGTTGGCCCAGCCCATGAGTTCGGCCACCGCGTAGGCGTCGCCGTCGCTCACGATCCAGAACCGGGTCGCCGCACGGTGGCGCAGCTTGTGAATGGTCCAGGCGCCGTCGAGTAGCCGGTTGATCCTCTTGCCGAGCCAGCGCGGTGAGATGTGGCCGGCGTCATCGCCGACGAAGGCGTAGCCGGCGGGCCGCTCGAGCAGCGCTCGCGCCATCGGCCCGGTGAGCGGCACGAGGCGACCCTTGCCTCCTTTACCGTGCACGCGCAGGTCGTAGCCGAGCAGGGTCGGCATGATGTCTTCGGAGCGGATGACGGCGATCTCGGCGCGGCGTAGGCCGTGCTCGGCCGCGAGGTCGATCCAGAGAGCTTCGTCGTCGTCGGCGCGCATCGCGGCCGCGATGTAGACGTCGTCGGGCACTGGGTTCGGGTCTGGCTGTGGTGCGGGTACCTGGCGCAGCGCGTCGACGGGGCTGGTCGAGGTGTAGCCGGCGGCGATCGCCCACTGGTAGAAGGCCAGCAGTGTGGCTCTGCGCGATCGCCTGGTGTTCA
>CAYWZI010000036.1:0-16115 GCA_964462815.1 uncultured Microbacteriaceae bacterium | reverse complement strand
TCCGACTTTGTGCCCACCGTTTATGACGAGGCCAACAACACGCTTACGTACGTAGAGACTTGGAAAACTGATGAAAAGATTCCAAGGGAAGACTTTGATGAGCTGGTAGCTGGGGCCTCAAAGACGGACACCGCTAAAGGTGCCAAGTATTCAATCCTGGTCAAGGACACGCCGACCGAATCTTTGGTGCTGACCTTCCAGCCACGGGGACTCACGCCGACCCAGAAGTATGTAGATGTGTTCATGCAAATGGAAGAGACCACGGTTGAGAAGCCTGAGCGCACCTACAAAGAGGAAATCGAGTTCCGCACGAAGGAAAAGAAACTTGATGACCCCGGCGTTTCTAAGAAGATTCAAGAGGCCAGGGGTGTGAGTAAGCCCGTGGCCGATGCCTATATACGGGCCATGAAGGCTGAGATTGTAGCGTTAGCAAATTGGACCTACGGAAAAGGGACCGAGGAGGAGTTTTCCGCTGCGGCCAAAGAAGTGACGAAGATTGAAAGACGCATTGAAGGTATTGAACAGCGCAAAGAAACAAAAGCAACCAAACAGGAAAAGGCTGGTCCGGCTACTGGCGACATCATCGAGTCCGTAGATCTTCCTGACAACATGCAGGTCAGGATTCTCAAAGCAACTGATGGCTTCAGTGTGCAGATGTACGACAAGGACTCCGACAACGTGGTAGACGGTAGCGTCACCATGTTCAAAGAGTCGGTGTTCGAGGACGACGCATTCAAGATAGCCAAAGAGTACGCAGACAACCTGGCCAACGAGGTTCGTCAAGAAACAAAAGAGGCTGAGGAAGCTGCGCCAAAAGTTACAAAAGGACTTCAAAGGGAGTACATGAATGTTCCCTTTAGTCAAAAAGACACCGTTAAAAAGAGTGGCGCAAAATTTGATCCAGAATTAAAGCTTTGGTATCAAGAGGGTGAAAGAGCGGACCGAGCAGAATATATTCCCAGGTCATTCAGAATTGACCCGTTTGATACGTTTGGTAAAAAAGAAGTGGCTGAGGGTGCGGCCATAAATCACGCCAGAAAAACTGGAGATGAATATCAAGTCAAAGAAGTAAAAATTGGTGACAAAAAAGTGTTTGCCTTGGCAGACAAGGATGGAAACTTCCTTAACGAAAATATTGAACAAGAAATAGAGCTTGCCAAACCCAAGAAAGAACCATCAGCGGGTCCAACATTTGCTGGAATGCAGGTTGAGCTTGAGAGACTTAAGAAAGAACAAGCAGCCCTTGGTATACCGGAGACACCGCTCCTTGTTCGTGATGAGAAGGCAGCCAAGGCAGAGCGGGAAGCAAAGGAAAAGAAGAAACGGGAAAAGACTCGTAAGCAAGCCGAACGGTCCGACATTGAGTTTGCCCGTTTTGATGATCTGGATACCAACCCAATTCAGGCCACGCCCGAGCAACTCAAGATGGCCAAAGACTTGGCCGCTAAGGTGAATGGTGAGCTTGTCTTCTTTGACAAGGATCTGGAGTTGGGCCTGGTTGTGGTTCCTGCCGAAGGATTTGATAACTACTTCCCCATCCACGATGGAAAGATTTCCAAGGTAGATGTCTCGGACTACACCGGCCTGTCTACTCTGGACAAGTCGTTCCTGAACCGTATTTCTAGGGCTCTTAAGGTTTTTAAAGACACCAAGCCTGGCCTGGATGAGTTTTTAAACGTCGAGATAGATATGCCTGGGGACCGCCAGGAGAGTCTCTTTGGCAGCACCTCTGAGGCCAAGAAGATCTCTGAGGCCATGGAACCCAAGGGCAAGAAGCTTCCCCCGGGTCGATCTCCAGAGCTTGCCGCTGCTGCCCGGGCTGTTAAAGCGGGGACCATGACGGCGGCTGAGTACAACGCCCTGGTCGATAAGTATCGGCCCATCCCGGTCTATGCAGAACCCTTGAAGCCTGCAACGGCTGAGCAGGTCTATGACGCCCTGGATACGAAGAAGCGGGAGCAGATCAACCCGGACATCCCCAACGGCACCAAGGTTGGCCTGCGCTTGGACATCCCTGCTTTTAATCGTAAGGGTGTCTTTGTAGTCTCCATCCACCAGAAGCGGACCGCCTCAGCTCCCGGGAAGGTCATCGGCTACGGCTCTGTGGCCAAGGCCAAGAACGTCACTTTCGGGGTTGGGAACCAACTCAAGGCCCTGGACATTGCGGCCGGAGAGGCCAAGGATGCCCTTCAGACCATCGAGGGGGAGTACATCAACATCACCCCAGAGCAGGCTTTTGCAGAGGCTCAGAGGGCGATCAAGGACCCCAACTATGTCCAGATCGGCATTGATCCCACCCGTCACGCCTACTTCTATGACCGTCGCACCACACTACCGGTAGTGTCTGCTGAGGAAGTCATCCAGATTGGGAACATGATCCTGGCCAAGAAGCCGGTGTTTGGCTCCAAGGCAGACTTCCTCTACAACATCGAATCCCAGGAGGTGGCCGGGGGATCCCAGCCTGTCAGCGCAGAGGACGTGAAGGAGTTCCTGAAGAACCTTCAAAGAGAAGACGATGCCAAGCGGGAGGTCGAGCGCCAGGAGAAGATCGCCTACTACGCCAGCATCCGCCGGAAAGAAGCTGCTCTGCAACAAAGGGTTCGGAATTACGGCTCGACCATTGAGATCCAGCGTCAACTCAACAACCTCAACCAACTGGCCAGAGAGTTAAAAGAAGACATTGATCTCGATAAGGCCCCGGTTTATACCGCCGAGAGCTTCCTGCGCCAGGCTAGATCAGCCGTTGATGGGTCGATGCCATACAAAGAGCAGGCGATCAGCGAGGATGTCTTTGCGGTAATCCAGGCCGTCTACATGGATGACCCCAAGCTGTTGGAAGGTCTGCGTCTGTCGGTCAAGCCGGAGTTCTCCCCTGATGAGACCCTGTTGCGCCGGGCGTTTGGGATGCCCCGGGCTGCTGGTGCCTTCGTCCCTTTCCAAAGGATCGTCAAGCTCTACACTGGATCTAGGGGGGTCGAGGACCCGATTACCATTCGGCATGAGTTGACCCACACCCTTGAACAGATGATGACCCCGGCCCAGCGCCAGGCGGTGATCTCCTCGTACTTCAAGGCTTTGGAGAAGGCTGTCAAGAAACACAAGGATGCCCGGTCACAAGAGTTCTTTGACAAGGTGACTGAGTTCCTAAACAACCCGACCAAGCAGAACCAGATCGCTGTCAACAAGGCCATCCCGTCTTACGACTTCTACCAGTATGTCAACCCCTCGGAATACTGGGCGGTCAATGCTGAGAAGCTCATGGCCCAGCGCCTTGGAACATCCTGGGATCGGTTCAAGAAAGCCGTTCGTAAGATCTTCGAGAAGATGAAAGACATCTTCGGGTTTGACAACCGGTTTGCGGTGCACAAAGTATTTGACCAGGTGATGAGTGGCTCCAAGGAAAGACTCAGCCGCCGCATGTTGGCCGACTACGTCATGGCCAGTGGTGAGCGGTTTGAGTTCTTGGAGAACATCGAGGACGATGCCGACCTAATGAGACGGTCTGGCCGGGCTGACACGCCGATGCTGGATGTCTCCCCGATGAAGCGGATCCTCATTCGGGGCGCCTCTAATGCCAAGGAATCCTTCAAGGAGATGGTGGAGAACCCCTCCGAGATCCTGCGCATGACGTTCAACCCGATCAACCGGGGAATCATCTACCTGCGAAACAAGAACGTCTGGTTCGGTACAGGTCTGAACGAGGCCGACCGGATTCGCTACAGCGGCCAGGTCAGGACGGCTGAAGGGATTGCCACGGCCTCCCTGGCTTTGGACAACATGATTCGAGGCGGCAACATCGCTACCCAGGTCTTGTTCCAAGGTGGGATTGAGTACAACCCAGACACCCTCATGTTCGGTGCGGTCAAGCGAGAAAAGAGCATGACCAATGTCTACAAAGCCGAGGCAGCGATCAAGGAGCGTCTTGGTGAGCAGTTGGGCACCAACATCATCCAAGGCTACCTAGAGGCCAAGCGGTCCCGCAGCATCAAGAATGAGGTGATCTCCCGCCAGGCTACTCTGGATACCCTCCAAGAGGCCGTGAACGACAAGGTGGCCGAGATGAAGGCCCTGGATGCAGATCCCAATGCTTCAGAGAAACAGATCAACAAGGTCAACAAGGAGCTTCGAGCCCTGTTCCGTGAGTTCCAGGACGCCAAGAAAGACTTGGAGACCATCAAGAAGATTGCTGAAGACAAGGTCTCGATGAGCGAGGAGATGATTGAGGAGTTCATCTCCCGGGAGAGGGTCCACCCCGAGCTTCGAGAGATCATGGATAACTTCAACGCCGTCAACAAGAATCAGTTGAGATTCTGGCGCATGGTCGGGCTGCTCAGTGAGAATCGGTACAACACCCTGGCCAACATCCAAGACTATGTTCCTTGGTACAGGATCATGAACGATGAGGAAGATGTCCATTCCCCCTTGCAGGCCACCACCCGGTCAGCTACCAACATTGGCAAAGAGAAGTTGTTTGGACCCGGGAAGCCTTCGGTCATCAATGACTTCATCGTTGAAGAGAATCAGAACGTCTTCAAGATCCAGCCTGGCCGCGTGAACGCCGTTAAGCTTGAAGGCAAGAAGCTCAAGCCCGAGGACTACGAGGTCACACCCCAGGGTGAGGTCACTCTCAAGGTTCCATACAAACCAGGTGATGTGTTGGTCATTGAGACTCAGCGTGAGATCGAGAACATGATCGACAACATGACCCGGAATGTCATGCGCATGACTATGAACGGCCTGCGTCAATACGCTGCCCAGAGGATCGTCTCAGAGTACGCCACCCGGGATGCTGACGGGAAGATCATGACCTTTAGCAAGACAGATGCCGAGAAGGGCCGGTTTGACTTCATCCGGGATGGCCGCAGAACTGTTGTTGAGATACAAGATCCCCTCCTGGCAGAGGCTGTCCTGGGTATGGAGAGTGTGGGGATGCAGATGTGGAAGCCCCTGGCGGCAGCCGCTAACTTTACCCGCCGGACCATTACCCTCTCCCCGGTCTTCCAGTTGAAGCAGGTCTTCAAAGATGCCCCCACGGCTGCTCTTGTGACTGGGGTGAAGCGTCCAGAGTTGTTGCTTGGTGGTGTCTACAAAGGGTTCATCGACGCCGTGCGGGATTCAGACCCGGCTGCTGGGATCCTGAGATCTGTGGGTATCGGAGGCTTCTACTCCCCAGCTCGAACCCCCGAGGCAGATGTCAAGCGTCAAATCGGCATCATCAATAACAACACCTACGACTATGTCATGAAGGCCCTGGATCACTTTGGTGACTCCTCGGACATGGCTCAACGGATTGCCATCTACAACCGGGTCATGGCTGAGACTGGGGATGAAGCCTTGGCCATGTACCAGTCTGCCAACGTGATCAACTTCCTGCGTCATGGTTCAGGACAGGTCGCCCAGGCCCTGGTCAAGACCGTCCCCTTCTTGAACGCCTACGCCCAGTCGGTTGATGTGCTCTACAACGCCCTGGTGGGTGGTGGGCTCAGGGGTCTGGACCGTAAGAAGGCCATGCAAAGACTGTTCGTCACCGGATCCTTGTTGGCCGGCACGACCCTGCTCTACGCCATGCTGGTGGGGGATGACGAGGACTACATGAAGATGGATGACCAGTCCAAGGTCAGGAGCTATATGATCCCTGGCACGGACATTGTGTTGCCCATGAACACATCGGCAGCCTTCTTCTTCAAGGCCATCCCAGAACTCACTTACAACGCCATCGTGAGCCAGGGGACAGAGAACGAGATGGATGAGAAGCGGGTGCGCCGGGCTTTGAAAGAGGCCGCCGTGGACCTTCTGCTCGGCCCCACTCCAGTCCCCTCAGCGGTCAAACCAGTGGTTGAGATCAGCCTGAACTATGACTTCTTCACGAGTCGCCCTGTTGTTCCTGCCGGCCTGAAAGACCTTGATGCCTATCAACAGTACGACATGAGGACCTCTGAGGCGGCCAAGACCCTGAGCGCACTGACCGGTGGGAAAGAGAACCGCCTGTTGAATCCCGTGGAAGCTGACCACCTGATCCGTGGAATCTTTGGTACAGCCGGTGGAATGGTGGCCTGGTCGAGCAACCTGATCGGGGAAGCCTCTGAGGTTCGTCCAGAAATGGGTCTCAAAGAGATGCCAATCACCGGCGCCTTCCTACGGCCAGAAGTCCCCAGGGGCAGGGAAGACCTGTTCTACGCCCTCAAGGAGTCTACAGACCGCAAGTTCAAGACCTTCAATCGCCTGGCAGACCGGGATATTGGAGAGGCAGAAGCCTACCTCAACAAGCACCCCAACCTGATTGCCTTCTACGACTACACCAGCGAGATGGATACCCAACTGAAAGAACTCAATGCAGCCATCAGGTTTATCGCTGAGACCACGGACAAGAGCTACACGCCGGAGATCAAGAGACGGGAGATCCAGGAGCTTCTGAACCTCAAGCAGGACATCTTAGAGGGGGTGGAGATGTTCAGGCGGGAAGCTTACTCTGAGTAAAAAAGTGGGGGCCTGGGCCCCCACAAACTTCAGCAAAAAAAGAAAGCGATCCTATTTTATGGGCAGAACCAGGACCACGCAAGAACCACCCTTTTCCACCTCCCGGCGGATGATGTGCAGCTCATCAATCTGGTTGTCGTTCTCAAAGCACCCGGCATGCTCCATGGCATCGAGCAGAGGCTTTAGAACATTGTCTACATCCCTTTTGCGACGGTCTGGCGGGTACAGGCTGACATGAAGAGACAGGCGGCCCTCCAGGGCCACAACCTCGGCATCCAGGCAGGCTTCAGCCACCGCAATCCTGAACTCCTTGCCCTTCTTTCCCAGAAACTTGTTCTTCCCAGACTGACCCCAGTAGTGATTGACTGAGGGTGGGTAAGGCAATTCAAGCTTTATCATGGCTGCTCCAGGGATAAATACAATAGATGAATAAGTCTACTCTCATCTGTTGACATTTGATTTTTTTACCTTCACAATGGGGCCGTCTAAACGCTAGGAGGAACACATGAAGCTTACCAACAAGTTTGGTATCCCCGAAACTTTCGTCAATGTTTTGAAGAGGCCCACCTATTCCAAGGGGGCCGCCCACCTGTCAGTCACCCAGCTGATCAACAGTCCCAAGATCGTAGCCCTGACCAAGAAATTCGAGGACGAGCTGGAGCAGGATGTCTCGGATATGGTCTGGTCGATCTTTGGCTCGGCCATTCACGGCGTCCTGGAGCACGGCAAGGATGACAACCACCTTGTCGAGGAGCGCATCCATTCCATGGTCGATGGCTGGAAGATCTCCGGGGCCGTGGACCTACAAGTTGTGGATGACAAGGGTGGGATCTCGATCCGGGACTACAAGACCACCTCGGTCTGGGCGGTCATGAACGAGAAGATTGAGTGGGAGCAACAACTCAACATCTACGCCTGGCTGGTGGATACGGTCAAGGAGGACTTCTTCGTCAGGGATCTGGGGATTGTGGCCATCATCAGGGACTGGTCCCGTAGAGAGGCCAACCGCAACCCAGACTACCCCCAGGCGCCGGTCAAAGAGATCCCCATCAAGCTGTGGACCTACGAGGAGCAGGAAGCCTTCATCAAGGACCGGATCACGTCCCACTCAGCCTGTGAGTTCGCCATGGAGACCGATGGGGACCTGCCCCCCTGTACGCCCGAGGAGATGTGGGAGAAGCCCACTGTATGGGCCATCAAGAAGACTGGCGGGGTCAGGGCCAAGTCGTTGCACGACGACGAGGAGGCGGCTCAGAAGGCCCTGGAGACCCTTGGGAAGGATTATGAGATCGAAGTGCGTCCGGGCAGTCGCACTCGGTGTGAGTCTTTCTGCCCAGTCAATACCTACTGTCAGCAATGGCGGGACTATCAGGAGAGCAAGGATGGAAACTAGACAGGAGCTTTTGTTGAAATTTATGTTGGCTTTGGCCTCCAACTCCCAGATCTTTTTGGAGTCGGACCAGGCCGAGCTGACCAGTTCTCAAACGGCAGACATCATCTACTGCACGGCAGATGCCTTGGTTGACCGTTTCTATCGGTCGTTGGGGTGAGCCATGGGAGCCAATGACTATCAAGTGGGTGGGGACCACTATGTTGAACAGCCGATCCAGCCCTGGGACTACATCGTCTCCCACGACATGGGGTTCTTGGAGGGGAACATCATCAAGTACATCAGCCGTTACAAGTACAAGGACGGGATTGATGACCTGAACAAAGCACTTCACTACTTAACCAAACTAATCGAGGTCACGAATGAGCGAAACCGCCAACATGAACGTCTACAAAAAGCTTCAGCTCGCCAGAGTGTTGCTGCAAAACACAAAGTTAAACAAGTCAGGAAAAAACAAGTTCGCCGGGTATGAATACTTTGAGTTAGGAGACTTCATCCCAGCCATCCAAAGTATCTGTGAGGATGTCGGCCTGTGTGGTGTGATCAGCTACACCGACCAGCTTGCCACCCTGACCATTTACAACACCGAGGGGGCCGACCGGGTGGAGTTCACCTCCCCCATGTCATCTGCTGAGTTGAAGGGATGCCATGCGGTACAGAACCTGGGAGCAGTCCAGACTTACCTGCGGCGTTACCTTTGGACCACCGCCTTCGAGTTGGTCGAGCACGATGCCCTAGATGCCACGACTGGAAGCCCCGAGGTCAAACCCAAGCCAAAGGCTGAGCCCAAGGTAGAGGCCAAGGAAGAGGTCAAGATCAAGGGCAAAGAGGGTGACTGGCAGATGGTGGCCAACGAGCCCCCCGAGGGAGATCCAACGGACTGGTTGAATGTGGTGGGCAAGACCGCTGAGATCGCCCTGGGCTTTGCCACTTCTAAAGAAGATGTGATGAACATTTTCAAGAAGAACAAGACCCTATTTGATTCGGTCAAGCGGGTGAACCCGGAGTTCTTCGCCACCCTGATGGAGTCTTTCACAGCCACTAAGCAAAAGTTCGGAGATTGATATGGCTTACATAAAAGCAAACAGCGGCAGTCTGTACAACAACTCATACAAGAAGAAGGAGGACCAGCCAGACCTGACCGGCGTTCTCCACATGGAGGTTGCTCTCCTGGAGGAGATGATCAAGTCCACCGAGGTTGGTGAGTTGGTCAAGATCTCTCTGTCTGGGTGGAAGGCAACACTACCGTCTGGCGATAGCGTCGTTAACCTTCGTGCCAAGAAGCCTTGGGTCAAGGAAGAGAAGCCTGCTCCTCCTCCCCAAGAAGACGAAGACGTGCCGTTCTAAGGGGCCGGTATGGAGACCTTACAGTTTGAAGCAGTCAAGATGGCCCTCAAGCAGAACAAGGATGGGTATGTCCTGACCATGAGCATCCACCCTGATGAGATCCCGGATGAGTTGATGCGGGATTTTGTCGGGGCCAGGTACCAAGTGGTGATGGTGAGGCTTGGCGATGATGAGATGCCGCTTGATCGAAGGGACCATGACGGAGACCGGGCGGTCAAGCTGGCCGGGGTGCTGTGCAGGGAGAAAGACTTTCAAGACTTCCTGGTTCAGAACAACGAGATCTTTGACCACAATGAGGCTGAGGCCACCGAGTGGCTGCGAGGCAAGATTGGGATCCAGTCCCGCTCGGAGCTTAAAACCAATCAAGACGCCCGGGCAGTTCTTGCTCAAATCAACAAGGACTATCTGTCATGGAAAAGAAACTAATCCCGTACTCGGTCTACCTCCCGGCTGAGTATGTCAAGGAGCTGAGGAAGCTGGCCAAGAAGCGCCAGGCGTCATCACTCATTCGAGATGCGGTCAAGATCATCCTCGATGGGAATGATGTGTATGTCGGTGGATACAACCAGGGCATTCGAGATGCGGCCAAGGTTGTCTACGAGTGTCCAGAAGCTCAGATGGTGGCGGTATCAGGCAAGGACTTAGGTGCTCATCTCCAGAACAAGTTAGAGATGATGCTCAAATGAATTGCCCGGAGTGTGGACACGACTACACAAAAGTGAAGGAGACAAGACTGGTGGAGGAGTACCCAAGGTGGACCAAAAGACGCCGGGTCTGTCCTCAGTGCAACAACCAATTCTGGTCTGTAGAAATGCCCATGATTGATTTAAACACTCTTCAAGGGGAAGAACATGAATCAAGTGATGATTAACGCAGTAGAACTCGACATGATGATGAAAGAGGCCCAGGACCTAAAGGCCAGGGTCCACGAGTTGGAGGAGCTTCTCAAGGCTGAACGTGCCCGGGTGAAGTTGCTGACCGATGAAGTTGCCTGGGCTGAGAACGGCTACACAAAGCGGGACGAGAAATGAAAGCCCTGCTGGCGGGACTGCTGTTTGTCTGCACGAGTGCCCATGCGATCTACGAGAACGGCAACATGGTCTTGCGTGACATCGAGGGAACCTCCATGGCCAAGATGTATGCCCTGGGTTATATCGTGGGTGTGGCTGATTCGTTTAACGATGACGAGAACATCTGCATCCCCGGTTCAGTGACCAAGGGTCAGCTGCATGACGTGGTGCATATCTACCTGAAGAACAATCCCCAGGTCCGGGATCTACCGGCAACGATCCTGATCATGATCGCCCTGTCCGAGCATTGGGGTTGTCCCACCAAACCAAAGAGGAAGAAATCATGACTAGAGAATTTGAAAAGAAGCTTAAAGACCTGGCTGATGAGTGGTGCCTTGGGGACAACAACTGGGAAGAGCTTCGTGGCTTTGCCTACGATGCCATGGACCTGGAGAAGGAGCAGCACCTAGAGGTGATGAGAGATGCACTCCGGGCCGTTCAAGGGGGCCGTTATGCCACTGCTGAGATGTACCTGGTCAAGGCCGTTAGGGGTGAGTGATGACCCAGGAAGAGCTTCAGCTTGAGTGGGATCGGTGGCTGGTGACTTGTTTTTACGAACAAGACAAGGGGAGTGTGATCCGCCTGGCCAATGAGTTTAGGGCCCGGTTTGATCTACCAGGTATCTACGAGAGCCCAATGATTGACTTGTTGCGATACCCAAAGATGAACCACCACTTTAAGAACTCACTGGGCCGTTTTGTTTGTGCCTACCTGCCGACCATCGGAGAGGCTTTGTGGAAGTACGACAAGAGCCGGATTGAGGAGATCGTGAAGGCGGTCAACAAGTTGAAGTCCACCACCAGACAACAACCAATTGATCGCCACAAGACAGAGGCTGAAGGCCGGGCACGAAAACAAGCCCGTAAAGAGTCAAACCGAGCGAAGTTGGAACGAGATGGGACCAACGAAGTTTATGGGGCGTATCGGCGCAGGAACCAATGGGGAGTAACGAAATGACCAAACAAGAACTTGCTAAAGCCATTGTGTGGATGATGGACAAGGGCTACACCACAGGCCACGGTGACAGCATTGTTGATCTGCTTCAAGAACTTGAGTGGCAGGTAGCAGAGCGAGAGCGTGAGGCGTGTGCGAAGGTTTGTGAGGACATCAATATCGAATACGCAGGCGAAGATGTGCTGGCAACATGGTGCGCCCGAGCAATCCTAGAAAGGGGTATTGATGGAGCCAAAGTTGGTGAGGTTGGTGTGTGGGGTGAGAAATGAAAGTCGTAAACCTAAAAGACGAGAAGAAGGCCGTGAAAGAAGTGCTAGAGAAAGCAATCGCTCAAAACTTTGAATTTGTCATGCTGTTTGGCATTAAGGACGGGCAGTACAGGGTTATGAGTACCAGCATGAACGACCGGCTGAGGGTGATTGGTTTTCTTGAGGCCGCTAAAGTTGAAGTCTGGCAAGGAGATATAAATGACTGACCTGCGCAAAGCAGCAGAGATGGCGTTGCAACAACTCCAGCGAGATGATGTTTACCTCGGGCATCGGAGCAAAACTAGGGCAGATGCAATAGAAGCACTACGTCAAGCACTAGCGCAACCAGATTTAGCCAAGGTTGGTGAGGTTGGTGTGTGGGGTCATAAGCGTGAGTGGGTTGGGCTGACGGATGCTGACAAACAAGAAGCGTTTGATGAAACCCAAGAAGCAAGCGGTGGGTTTTGGGATTTTGCTGATTACCTCGAAGCCAAGTTGAAGGAGAAGAACCATGGCTAAGCTGCCGTACACATTTACGATCTGTCCTGACGGAGCAGAACCAGAACCCCCGAACTGGACTGCCACTACACCGCATCTTCTCTCTAAGTTGCGTGATGGCCCGAGAGACTTGACGATCAATCAAGCCGAATACATCTGGCCTGCTGGAGGGAAAGGCGCAACAACAATAAACAACCATGAGGATAAGAACACATGACCAACTACGACCGATGGAAACTTGCAACCCCTGATTATTTGGAGGACACAGATGGAGAGGATGACGATCAAACAGCTGATGGAAAGAGTGAACTTGAGCTACAACGGGGCCTTCGGTCTAATGCGCCGCATGAAAGCCCAGGGCCTGGCTCAAGAGGTGGGCTCGATCAAGTCTAAGTCGAGTGTCACCAAGATCTATGGGATGAAGGTTCCCCCAGAGGAATATCTCTCCAATGAACGCCAACAACGGGCCACGATCCCGCTGCCGGTCAGTTTCTTCAACAACCCCTTTAATCTGCGTGAGGCAAGAGATGCTAGGTACCAAAGCAATTAACCTGATATGGGCCCTCCTGATGGCCGTCTTCTTTCTAATTGGCATGGCCCATGGGAAAGATCTAGGGAATTTGAAAGCCATACAAGAGTACGAGCGGGGATACAACCTGGGGTGGAAGGAGGCCCTGTACAAACGACCCGTCTCTGATGAGCTGGAGATGGTCTGCCTGGGTCTGTGGACGGCTACCCTTCCAGAGGGGGGTATGTAATTATGAGTTCAGGTTTTTCACACGAAAGTTCAAAAAACATATCTGTTGATTGGTATACACCTGAATGGATTTTTAAAGCCCTCGGTCTTGAGTTTGATTTAGATCCGTGCTCTCCCCCGGGCGGGATTCCTTGGATACCTGCTAAACGTTTTTATACAATTGAAGATGATGGTTTGTCTTCTGAATGGTCTGGTTTGGTCTGGCTCAACCCACCTTACGGAAAGCACACCAAAGAATGGTTGAAAAAAATGCACTATCACCGAAACGGAGTTGCGCTTGTTTTTGCAAGAACAGACTGTGGTTGGTTTCATGACTATTGCGCCGTTTCAAATGCTATTTTGTTTTTGCGGGGCCGTATTCGTTTTGTGGACGGTCATGGCGTAACTGGAAATGGGGGCCCTGGAAGCGGCAGTATGCTACTTGCGTGGGGTGATCAGGCAGTTGAATCCCTGAGAAAAAACAAAAGCCTTGGTTTGTTTGTAGAAATTCCGGAGCAGAAATGAAGCCCAAGACCTACAGGAACCCCAAGCTTTTGAGACTTGCCGATGGTCAATCCTGCGTGGAGTGCGGGGTCAGGGATGGGACGGTGGTCTCGGCCCATAGCAATAATGGAAAGGGAATGGGGATCAAAGCCTCAGATGCCACCCTGATGTTTCTCTGCTACAGATGCCACTCGGAATACGACCAGGGCAAGACCATGAACAAGGTGGAGAAGGTCGAGTTTGCCTACCGGAATAATGCCAAGACCCTGCGCCGGTTGATAGAAGAGGGCCTGTTGACAGTTGTTGACTAGATCACTGGGAGATCCTATACTCCGGGGTGCCAACTCCTTGGCGTCCACTCCTCCTAGCAGAGTCATGGACCGGCGCTCTCCGCGCTACCCTCGCCCCCGGACTAGACACCCGGGGGCATTTTTTTGGAAAGTCTTTCCAAGTCTTTCATCCAGTCTCAAGTCATCTCAATAAGTCTCAATTGGTACTTGCGGAACTTTTCCCAGCTGTGCTATTCTCACTTCTGTCGGATTGACACCCGGCGTTTGGCAGAGACCGTAGTACCAGAACCTCCTAGAGAGGGCTTGTAGTCATCGTTCTCTGCCCGATGCCTGGCCTGTCAAGCCCAAGTCCTCCCTAGGGGGTTTTTCTTTGGGCGATCCGACCGCAGAGCGGCGATACAGACGGTTGATCCCAGCTACCTAACATGGGACTTGCTAATGCCCGAGCAAGGGAATGAAACAGGGTGCGCTAAGTGGGAGCCGGCGCGTGTTGGCCTTGAACTGGGGACCAATGAAAACAGGCTAAGTGACGTATGCCATGTAGGGGTTGACCGCCCCGGGCTTGCCAGGATGGGAGCCGGACAGGTGCCTGATAGTTAGAACAGTTTGCCCTTGGTAGCAGTGGGGTCGCCCTGGTGACCTGGCTGATTGACTCTCCCCCCCCCCTCGTGGTGGGCAAAGTCAACGGCTCCCGCTATGGAAGGTAGCCAAACCAGGGGCCAAGGCGTGTAAAATGGGCGGCCTATGGATAAAGCGGTACTGACTTACCTGAGAGATCACCATCAAGTCCAGGCGACGACGCTGGCCAGGGCATTGATCATTAGTAAGAGCAAGGCGGCGTCAGCATTAGAGGATCTCGTGAAGGCTGGTCTGGCCGAGCGAGTCGATAAAAAGTTCTACAAAGCTAGGAGAGACAATGTTATTGAAGCTTGATGAAATCACGCTGATCGAGGGCAACCACGCCCGTGAACAGATCAACCAAAAGCAGGTTTCCCAGTACGCCGCCCTGATGAAAGACGGCATCATCTTCCCCCCGATTGTCGTGTTTGGAGAGGAGAACATCCTCGGTGACGGCTGGCATCGCTTCTTCGCCCACAAGCTCAACAAGAAGACCGAGATCATGGTCGAGAGAAAAGAGGGGGGAGCCCGAGAGGCCCGGCTGTATTCCTACCAGGCCAACAACCACGGCCTGCCACCCACCCCCAAAGAGCGGATCGCCAACGCCACCTACCTTCTGACCGACTCCGAATGGTCCCAATGGCCAGACGCCAGGATAGCGGCCCATGTGGGTCTAGACCGAACCACGGTCTGGAGAATGCGTAAGACACTCGGTGTTGCCAAGAAACAGCGCATCGAAACTCCCCCCAAAGCACCCAAAGAGACCCCCAAGGAATCCTCCAAGGAAGCCCCGGTCCAACAAGACACCTTCCAGGAGCCCTCAGAAAGCGATCTGACGGCCTTGGAGGACTCCCAAGTACAGGAACTGGCCGACACCATCACGGAGCTTCAGAAGGAGATCGTGGGCCTTCGAGACATCATCGCCTCCAAGAGGTGGGATGCCACGGACATGGAGCAGGAGGACATTTTGGATACAGTCAAGGAACTGCGTACTCAGATCGAGATCTTAGAGGAGGAGAACAGAACCCTCAGAATCAGCAGAGACACCCACCAACAGAGGTGTGCAGAGCTGATCCGGGTGAATAAATCCTTGCAAAACAAGATCAAGAAAGCCGCATAACCCAAGCCCGGGGGGTTCCCGGGTCGTCTGCTAGGAGTGTTTATGGAGTTAGAACTGCGCGACCATCAGGTCGATGTGATCAATGCCCTTCGTGAGAACTTCAAGAAGGGAATCAGAAGCCAACTACTGTATGCGCCCACCGGGTTTGGAAAGACCGAGGTGGCGATCTACTTGATGAAGGCCACCGCCGAGAACTACAAACGGGCGGCCATCATGATGGACAGGCTGGTATTGGTGGACCAAACAAGCCAACGGCTGACCCGGTACCACCTACGGCATGGTGTGTTCCAGGCCGGACACCCCCTCTGGGACCCAAGAGAGAAGCTCCAGGTCTGCTCCGCCCAGACCATGGAGGCTAGGCCCAGTTTCCCTGCAACAGATCTCCTAATCGTGGATGAGTGCCATATCGCCAGGAAACAGACCATCGAGTACATCGAGGCCAACCCCAACATGAAGGTCATCGGGCTGACGGCCACTCCTTTTACCAAGGGACTGGGCGAAGTCTATGAGACAGTGGTGACTGGTGCCACTACCGGTAGTCTTGTAGAGAGGAAGTGGCTGACCCCGTTGAAGGTCTACATCGCCAAAGAGATCGACATGACGGGGGCCAAGAAGGTGGCTGGGGAGTGGTCGGCTGATGAGGTCCAGAGCCGGGGGATGCAGATCACGGGGGACATTGTTCAGGAGTGGGCCAAGAAGACCCTGGAAGTATTTGGCAGGCCCAGGAAGACCATTGTGTTTTGTGCTGGGGTTAGTCATGGGAATCAACTGGTCGAGGAGTTTGCCAGGTGCGGGTACAACTTCGTCTCGATCTCGTACAAAGACAACGACTCGTTCAAGCGGCAGGCCATTGAAGACTTTGC
>CAYWZI010000035.1:0-16222 GCA_964462815.1 uncultured Microbacteriaceae bacterium | reverse complement strand
CCAAATAGTTGTATAGTTGTATAGTTCGTTTTTTTAATCACTTTTTTATAAAAAAAATATATAAACACAGACATAAACATATGTCGTAAATATATATTTTACTTTTACATAAAAAAACATTGAAAATAGTTCACGTATAGTTCGTATAGCTCGTTTTTTGAATGTAAGGTTTATAAAGGTGGGCAAGGTACCGTACCTACATCTGGATCACCGGGTGATATTGGGTATGACTCGTAGTGCGTTCTGGGGTCTCTGGTATGATGCCTGCCTGGTCTTAGCTACTTCGTCCGAGTAAAAACCACCACGCATAGCGAATAAACGAGCATCAAACATACTCCTAAACTTTTTACTTCTCAACTTGTTTTGATATCTCTGAGTACATATGTATTTGTCTGTGAGTGCTTTTTTATCAAATGAAACAGTGACAGGTGGTATGGTAGGGTTTTTTATGTTGCCATAGATCCCAGCACCCTCGATAAACTGCCCGTCTATATCCATGGGATCGAATATGATAGAGCCATTTGTGCCAGGCACAGCGTTGCTCGGGGTTCGACCTGGTCTGTCGACAGGCTTGACAGGCATATTGAGGGGGTAGAGGTATTTAGCCACTGCATCGACCATACCAAGACCACCTGCCTGCATAGCAGCTTCGTATCTATTGTGTTCTTGGCGAACAATATCAATGACATTGGCTATGTATCCCTCACCCATCACAAAGCCGTACTGATTAAGCACGGAATCATAAATGGTTTGTATGAGCTCTGGATCAAAACGCCTTCTTTTTCGAACAATATCTGAGATTTGTTTGTTTATTGAGTCCATGAAATTTTTATAAGATCTACGCTGCTGTTCAGACATGTCCGCAAGTCTCTGAGAGAATTCCGCAATGAATTGCTGTGTCATAGGCCCAGCTTCTATGTCCATCACTCCGGGTACAAGAGTTGGTACTTGAATTGGATTTGGGTTGTTTGGATTCATTATAATACCTTGCATTGGCCCTGCCCCAGGGGGACCGCCACCACCTGGAGGACCACCAGGACCAGGCGCACCAGGCCCTCGTCCAGGACCAGGCGCACCAGGCCCTCGTCCAGGACCAGGCGCACCACCTGGAGGACCACCTGGGCCAGGCGCACCACCAGCGCCTACATTTCTTAACTGGATACCTAATGCTCTCCCAATTTCATCTGCAGTTGGTGGTCTCATGCCTGCTCTGTCCATTGTCTGAACGATTTCACCAGCACTTGGAGGTCTCATGCCTAATTGGACCATTCTATTCGCTACTGCAACTCCTATTGCATCAGCACTCGCCGGAACAGGAGGCTGTGGAATAGCAGCAGCTATTTGTGCGGCTGTAGGAATAGCAAGGTTTGCCCCTACCGCGGTACCAATTTGTGCTGCTGTCGGTATCTCAATATTTCGTGCTACTTGCTGGCCAATATCAAATGCAGTTGGCAGTCTGTCAGTTAATGTTCCTAACATTTCGGTTTGGTTTTCAACAGCTTGCAAAGTCGCTCTCGCTATATCGTTTGCTACTCCAGCCGAATCTGATAATCTGCCAATTTGCGTGAAAATAGCACCTTGCCGTCCTGTTATCTCTAGCAGGTCTCTGGCTCTAGCCTGATCATTTTGTAACTGAACCTCTCGCATGTCTTGAACACGTTTCAGTATTTCAGCAGAGCTTAGAGCCGATTGAGCTGCTGCTTGCGCAAACTGTTCTGAACCAGTCAATATCTGCTGAATCTGAGCAGCGTCAATCTGCACACGGCTTTGAAATAGCCCCGCGAGATTATCTGCTGCTCTTGCTGCTGCTAAAGTAGCAGCTCGGTCTATGGCTTGCATCACTGCATCGCTGGTAAGTCCCTGAGGTGTTGGGTTGCCTTGCTGGACTACCCTTCCGATCGCATCTACAGCGGCTGAAGCACTTGCTTGGGCGGCTTGAGCTGTCTGGTTCACAGCTACAATCAGTTCTCGACCAACTTGATTCACAGCTGAAGTTGCCGCGTCTGTTGCAGCTCGCGCTGCCGCATTCGTTAGATCAGTCTGATCGACAGTAATCCTTTGCGCTATTTTTTCAGCCAAGCGTGTGACAGTCTCAGAGGCAGCAACAGCCGATCGTGCTTCCATTAATTTTATGGTTCTATCTATTTGTTGTTTTGGTGAGACGACCAATCTAGGTGATTGTTTAGGACTTACTCTCGGGCTGGTACTTGAAGGTGCAGTTCCCGAAGGACCAAGTCCGAGAGATTGAATCGTCGCCAACACTTGTTGAGGCGGGGCCCCTGTGGCGTTTGAAATTGATTGGGCCACAGCGGCATCACGCAACTGTTCCCGTACACCTTGTGTTGAAAAAAGAGATCTAGTAAACGGTGCTGGACTCCGTCTTTCAACAACAGTTTGACTCGACGGACTTGCGGCTCCAAACAAAAATTTTGCCGCAGATGATAATGCAGGGGATATAAATTCAGCAGGGTCGTCTTGTCGTGGTTGTTCCAAAGTAGAAAATATTTTAGTAAACGCACTTCCTGGAGCTCCGTATTGATAGCTACGACCGTCCGCGGATCTAGGATTACTGGCGACAACATAAATTCCTTGAGGGTTAGGAACGTTCGGAATATCAAAAACACTTGCTCTCTGTAAAGTGACGGCATCTATAGGAATTTGAAATGCGACAGCTACCGCCGCTCGGGCTGTGTCATCATCAAGGAGATCAAAGTTCTCTTGTTTCGATGGAACATTTCTGTGCTGATTACATCGAACATACCCTCCTATAATACAATCCCCTCTATTTATACAGCCTTTCACTTGGCACTCAGGAAAATTATCGTCATCATCTAGATTATATGTACCACCAACAGCGCCGGGTAAAAATGGATCAGCTTTTCGACTCATATAATGTAGAAAGAAATTATTTTCTATGGTAAATTTATGATATACGGTAGAGGCTTGCAACAATTTGCTCGAAAATTCGGCACTGCTTCAGCTGGCACTCTGATGAAGCTGAGGCAGTTTGAGAAGAAAATAAACGCATTTGATAGAGACTTTGGCGGGGTACCAGGTGATATTTATCGCATGACCCCTGCGTATCAAACTATTGAACCAATACGCCAAACAACCAAAGCACTCCTTTCAATCGGAGCCAAAGTCGGTACAGGAATTGGGGAAGGTAAACCACGGCAGGTTTTTGAAGGGCTAGGCCAGGCAGTTGACCTAGCCGAGTACGGTGGGCAAACAAAAGTCTTTAGTCAGATGATACAGAATCCGATCGCAACGCGTGTTTGGAATAGTCCATTCGTCCAAAGAAAACTTGGATAATTTTTTTTTCTTTTCATATATATGTCCAATTTAATCGTTCCTGATGATCTCCGTCTAATTCAAGCCCAGAAGTCTAGCCCCGCGATTGTGAGTCGTGAATCTGCCACCCTGTACCCAATCGGCGACAACACCACAGTTTCTGGCTCTGGCTCAATTCAAAGCGGCCGTATTGAATTCCGCTTGCCTGTGACTTCGTACAAGTCGTGGGATTGCTCGACTATGTTTCTGCATTTCAACTTCAAGATTAATTTGACTGGTGTAACCAAAACCGCCAACAGGCACACGCGCATCCACGTACATGACTCGATTGAAAGCGTCTTCAAAACAATCACTGTCGACTTGGCAGGTGGAGGATATAGACTCGAACACATTAATGATTACAATGCTCTTGAATCAAGCCTCAACTGGTACGTTTCTTCAGATTACATAAAGTCATTTGGTGCACCATGCATGAAAGCATCCGTGCATTCACATATCAGAAATCGTATCTATCACGGACAGAATTATGCAGGAACAACCGTAACTGAACGCACAAATCAATTCAGTGTTCCTCTGCGTTTGGCAGGCATTTCTAGTCCTGATTTCGTTATGCCGAGTTCTTTGTTTGGATCAGGTGGCTTTATTAATATTTACATTGACTTGGAGGCACCAGTTGCCTGCATTGTCGCTGGCCAGGAAACAGATATTGTTTTCCCGACTTTGGCAGACAATAACAATCAAACTATGACAGGTGGCCAACTGACTGCCCTGACAGGAACTCAGGTTTCTTATGAATTAAGCAACATCAGAATGACTTGTGATGCTATTACATATTCCGCAGAATACGAAAACATGCTAGCTTCTGCTTTGGGAAGCGGTAGCCTTGTTTACCCGATTCGCACTTGGGACGTGCAACCCCGTATTCTGGCTGCCAATCAAACTCGCTTTACAGAGAATCTCAGTTTCAATTACTCGAGTGTCAACGCTATTTTCTGTTGGTTTGTGCGGCAGTCGGAACAAAACAGCCATCTATTTGCTGGCAAAGACAGACTTGTTTTCCCACCCAATCTCAAATCTATCCAATTTCGAGTGAATGGTTTCCCGGTGCCTGCAGCCAGGCCAATCGATTGCCAAAACGGGGCGACGGAAGCATACTGCCATTTAATTGAGGCTCTCGGCATACTGCACACAGCCGAGCAGTACGGTGGCCTGAATTATGACAACCCTGTTTGTACATACACCACTCAGCGCACAGTAGCTAATCTTACAAACACCTACGGCCCCCTTGGTGGTTTCCTTGGTTCTGACACTTTTTACGGGAAAAACAGAGCTGCAACTTATGGTTTCCCAGTCGGTGTATTGGACACAGGAAGCGAGACCACTGGACCAGTCGGGTTTTATAATGATGAAGCTATTCTATGCCCTCTTGTAGAAGCAGACGTAGGTGCCAACGAATGCAACAGTATACTTCCTTACAGACGCGAAATGTCACCTAGCCATTTTCTTGTTGGTGTGAATCTCAAAAAGCTGCTAAAGAGTTCTCCCCAAGACATTAGCGGCACAGACTTAGCGAGCACCTCAGGTCAGGTTCAATATGACATCGAGTTTAGCGCGAATGACACGTCATCATACGTCATGTATATCGCAGTCTTGCACGACCGCTTTATCGAGCTTTCTAATCAAGTCGTGAGAGTTAACCAATAGTTTGCTTTATTCTTTATAATTGATGCTTTTCTTCAAGGATCAATTAATTTTTCTTTTGGGGGGTGTGTCTCACATTGAGATCTTTAACGGCGGCGTTGAGGTGGTCTTGCATTATAGCCAAAGATATGAGTGCTTTTTCTTGTGATCGATCAAGCTCTCTTTTTTTGTAGACGGCGCTGGTCAACATCTTGTGCAGTTTGCGATTCTGCGCCTTGGCCTCTTCAAGCTGATGAAAAACACGGTAGTAGTCATCGCGCATAAAAGATATTTTGGTCTGCAGTTCGATAACCTCTAAAGACTCTTGGGTTATCTCGCGGTGTCTCTTTGTCAGCAGGTCTTCTTGAGGGGGGGGCTGCGGTAAAACAAATGCTGGCTGCGTGATGGGGGTGGTTGCAGTCATGGTGATCCACTCTTCGTCGCTGACGTTCGGAAAGGGTCCAGAACTGTACCCGTCGAGTTCAATGGAAACTGGTGGTGATGGGTGCTCGCTCATTCTGCTCTTTTTTTTTCCTGCAAGTAATATGTATTGCTTAATAACCAACGACATTGTAATGAACTTTGATACCATCGATGAACTGACTGCTTTTGTTTATAACTCTGATCAAACCAAAAAAAAAGCAAAGCAAAAGTCAAGCAGAAAAAAGCCTGCAGAGACCCCTACTTATACCATCGTGCCTATAGACCACGCCCAAGTTACCGTAACATTTGATTAGGAAATAGAACATTCCAGAACATTCGGAAGCTTCTAGAACATTACGGGCTGAACCTTCTAGAACATTCGGAAGCTTCGAGAAGGTTCTTGGAACGATCCTGGAGAGAGGTACCGTATGGTTGGTATTGTCCCTTTGAGTTAGGTTAGCCTCCCATTTCCCAACTATGCCAACTATGCCAACTATGCCAACTATACGGCCCAAAAAAACTTTTTCTATGGCATATGGTTTTTTCACGTTTTTTTTTACGTTTTTTTCCCACAGGACTTTCTACAGCCCAAATAGTTGTATAGTTGTATAGTTCGTTTTTTTAATCACTTTTTTATAAAAAATATATATAAACACAGACATAAACATATGTCATAAATATATATTTTACTTTTACATAAAAAAACATGTCGAAATAGTTGATATAGTTCACGTATAGTTCGCATAGTTCGTTTTTTACATTGTAGGGTTTATAAACAAAAAAAACGGTACTCAAGAATTAGAGGAGGTGGGTTGGTTTTATTCATTCGTCGTCCTCGTCGCCAAAGAACGCAGGTGTGAACATGGTCCCATACTTTCGGTAGAGGATCACAAACGCGATGAACTGGATTGTGTTGTCGCGGCCTCTCCACGTTTGACTTCTCTTACATCTATCAGGCTCTTCACGGTCAGCTTCATCTTCAAAATGCGCTTCCGCCATGTTGAACAACTCTTCCCAGACGTCGTCGTCATCCATCTTCGGGAAGGCGCCCTTGATTTTCTTCAGTGTAATGTTTGAGTAGATTTCTGTTATCACTATCTCTGGTAGATTGCCGCATTTAATCTTCAATGTCTCTACATCGCCGTTTTTTTGACGTGAATTCTCATATTCAATATAGTGGACAAGCCCCGGGCAGTAAGAAGCTTCGAACAACATCCTAATAAAAAAATTGTTAGAATATTTTTTTTTATTACACTGTTGATGTGTGTATGTGTCTGTGTAAATTTTTTTCAAGTGTAAATTTTCTCTTATGTAGCCTCCCACCTGGTACATCAGATCCCATGGAACTTTCCATGGAAGTTTCTGGAACATTCCAGATGTTCTCCAAAGTCATTCCATCGAACATTCTAGAGTTTCCAGAACATTCTAGAGGTTTTGTTTAGAATGTTCTACAAGTGATTTTTGTCCTATAAATAGACACTAGATAAATGAAAAAAACATTTGTAAAAAAATCAAACAACAGCAACAATTGCTTTCTTACGAATATACTTGCGTTTGACTTTGCCTGCTGTGTCTGGCTGCATCTCTTCTTGGATAACAGACTTGACTGCCTTCTTGCGACGCTTTCTGAATTCAGAAGGGTCCTTTTTTGACACCCAGGGTTCGCCCTTAGTGTTATCGATATTAATAGACCAACTTTTGCCGTAGTTTACGAACCCGAATATCTTGCCCGTATCAGCCCCCCACCTATCCTGGTCATCACTGAGTAAGCTCACATAACCGCTACCGAATCGAGAAGGGTACTGATCTTCCTTTTTCTTGCTCTCGCCCTCTCCTTTTATGTACTTGCCTCGTGCTTTTGTTTCGTAGATAACATAGTCGCCCTTCTTTACCTGGCTCCATGGTTTCTTTTCCCAATCCGATTCAATATTCTCTGGCAGATCCTTCATATTCTAACATTGTATATTTTTTTTACTTTTAAACGCAATTTCTAAGGATTTTTTTATATAAGGTTAAATTAAGCATGTCGAGTCGCAAAAGGAAAAGTCAAGACAATGAAAAAAAAAGCGAAGAAGACAATGATCACTATCTGCATTGTTTAGATCTTTGTGTTCAATTAGATCCAAAAAAAATGGAAAAAATTATGAGATCATATGATTTTTTTCGCCCAAAAACAGAAGATATATGGTGGTCCACTAAGTCGGCATTTTTTGATGTAGTAGACTCAGTGAGCGGTCTTCCGACGGATACCAAACACGCAATTACTATAGCATACAGTAGAGCACAATGGTGTCCCCCATCATTATCTGCGCCAGTCTCTATTGGCAGACTAGTGTCTACTCCAAACATCAATAATTTGATGCGAGAATGGAAACAATCTCTTTTATCAGAATATTATGATGTTGATATATCAAGTTGTCACGCGAACCTTTGTTTATATTTAAATGATAGATATGGTTTTCAATTACCATTATTATCAATTAGATATCTGGTTGAGAACAAACAAACCGTCATTCAAAAGATAAGTGATAAATATGGTGTATTACATCAGAAGGCAAAACAATACGTGACCGCGCTACTGTTCGGCCAGTCAGAAGCCTCTTTCTACAAAGAAAATGGCATTCCGTGCTATTCTCAAAAACCATTAGATGAAGTGACAGGTATTTCAAAAGACATCTGTTTATTGATTGAACAATTGAAGACTACCCCACAATGGCAAATAGTCGGTAGTTACGTCAAGCACAAGGATGCCTCTGTTACAAATGAAGATTACAAAATTCTAGCACATTGGCTGCAGACGATAGAATGTGACATCTTGATTGATGTTATAAGACATTTAAATTACATACATCAAAAATATAGTGACGATAGCTTTTTTATGGCTGGCTCAGATGAACCTTTGTATATCGTTCCTGCACACGACGGGTTTTATATACACAAGTACCAAGTGTCCGATATCCAAGAACTTTTACAAAGTGTAAACAAAATGTGCCAGAAAAAATACAGTCCATATATAAAATTTGTCCAAAAAGAAATGGACCAGGCCATTCAATTAGACCCGTCTACTAAGATCAAATTTTACGTAGACTCGTATGAAAAAATTAACGCTCAAGAAGTTTCGTTACAGTTGGCAAAGGACGTAGCCAAGGATTTCAAAGTATACAGTAGTATCGACAAACGATATATGTGGAACGGACACATTTGGTCACCAGACAAAGACATGCACAAAATACTCTTACATCCAGAGATTATAAAAGCTATCGACCGAGCTATAAACAACGTAAAGTACTTTTACAAAAATGCTCCAACCACATACAAAATAAAGAAAAAGAATGACGATGGTGAATGGGAAGAAGAATCGGTTCCCACAAAATGGCCAAAAATAATTTCTACATGGATAAAGATACTGACAGACAAAAAAAGTGGATCACACTACAACGATGTGTACAAAACAATATCCGAGAGTATCTGCGAAGTAAAAGATAATAGTTTCTTTGATGCACATCCTTACATTTTTTGTTTTACAAACAAGTACTACGACCTGAAGACTCGAAAGGCGTTTGATCCAGATAAGAATTTAATGATGACAATCTCGTGTGGGTACGAGTATCAAGACTTAATGCAAACAGACGACTTCATAGACAAGTTTTACAAAGATCTAATGGAAGATCAAGATGAAAGGCAGAATCTAATCTGGTGGTGTGGGACAGGCCTCATTGGTCAACATTATAACCTTTTTTACGTCGCGCTTGGCGAGGGCTCGAACGGAAAGTCGGTACTTAGTTTGTGGATGAAAGAGCTATTGGGACATTATTACTATGCAATGCCTAAGGGTGCTCTGTACGCAAAAGAAACCAACGGCCCGAATGAGAATCTCTCGAATGCCCATGTGAAGAGGTACATCGTCATAACTGAACCCCCCGCTGACGAAAAATTTCAAGCGGACAGACTCAAGGAGTGGACAGGAGCAGTGTCTACAACCGGCCGAGGGAATTACAAGACTAACGGAGATATCAAGCTACATGGGTCTGTTACTATAGAAGCTAATCAATTACCGAAAATCGAGATAAAAGATGACTCTATTCAACGACGATTTTTAGGATCGAAATTCAAGAGTTTGTTTACAGCCAAACAAAATATCGATTCTTACCAGAAACAATTCAAAGCAGAGAATCTACCTATTGAGCGCGTGAAGGAAGCTATACCTGTCTATGGAACATCCCATTTTGCCCGGTCAATCAGGCAAAAGCTGTTTTTCTATTTGGTAGATAATCTGCAATCATTTTTTGATAACAAAGAGATTTTCAAACCGATTGACAGTGCTTTAGCACAGGCTTATAAGTACACGCCCACTTTAATCATCCCTGAAGGTGATGATGCCAACGCAGAGAACCTATCGACATGGTTTCAAAATAATTACGTATACATTCTAGACAAAATAAAGGATGGTCGACAAAGTATTTCTGAGCAACTTGCATACATTTTTGAACTGGCATATATTGAAAAAAAATCCGGAATCCGTAAAAAATTGTTTAAAGATCCAAAAAAAACTGAAGACTCCCCACAAGACGTGAGAGATATAATCAGTTTGTCGACATATGAGGTATGGATCGATTACAGGAGTTCATATAGTGGGGAAAACAGAATTAAAACTTATGAAGAATTCAAACAAAAGTTTAATCCGTGGCGGATGGTAACCGATCACATAATCGATAAAGGACAAACTTTACAATTAAACGGTCAGAAGTTGGTATGGAAGGACGTACTTGAACCGTTTTTCAACACAGTAGGTAAAATATATGAACTAACATATACCAAAGGAGGTAAAGGTAAAGCGATGCAAGATACTAACCAACCAAGACTCTTAAATTACATATCCAAGCATTCATCACTTTGGGAACATCTACCAAAAAAAGAAAAAGATGAAGAAGAAGCTACAAAAAAAACAAATAAACAGGGCACAGTGCTTCAAGTTTTCAGCAGCACAGCTCTACCAGTTGCCGAAATGGAAGACAAAGAAAAACTGCCCCCTCCGCGTGAAGCGTCTCCCGAGTCTTCGAGGTCCATGGCAGCGGATCCTTGGCAAGATGGCATGGAATAAAAATAAAATCTCGCTCATCATTATGAGCTACCACACACAAAAAATAAATGATATCCAAGTCAGACCCCTTAATCGCAAAATAATAAAACAACGCACCATTCCCGAGCCGTTTCCCGACCCGGTGAGTGGCTCCCAAGAACCATTTGTTTTTGTGTACGCCGCAAAAATTGGCAGCGGGAAGAGTGTGAATCTAAGCAACCTCTTGCTTATCTATCAGCAGTATTTCCGCAAAGTTTTTTTTTGTTCTGCAAATATCGAAACAAATGAAGACAAAGTAAAAACAATCAAAGACCTAGCGTACAGAGACCGTTTCCGATTCGCACAAGACCGTTTATTTGACCGGTTCAATGACGCAGTCATGCAGGAAATATTAGACGAGATCAAAAGTTCAAAGGAAGAGCCAGACTATTCCGAAGAGGATCATTACCTCCTTATCGTGGACGACTTGAGTCAGGCTTTTTTGCAAGTAAAGAGTTTGATAACAAAAACGATTCTGAGGACACGTCATCTCAGACTCAGTTGGATTATCACCACTCAACGCTTTCGCAACATCAACCCGGCTATTCGAGGCCAGATAACGTATTTTGTGTCGTTTCTGACACAGAATAAAAAAGAAATAGAGGCCATGTCAGAGGTAGTGGATACCAGTCCAGAAGAATACAAGAAATTGCTTGATTTCTGCACAGCGGACGACCACGGGTTCCTCTTTATTGACTCCAGCAAGAACCCCCCGAAATTTTACAAGAATTTCAGTGAGCGCATTCAAGTCTGACCTATGTTCGCCAGGTAGGTGTCATATTCTTTTTTTGAGTTTGTGTACTTCAACACCCACTTTTCTTTTTCTGGGCTCCATACTTGCATCACATAGATAGTTAGCTCTTCTTCATCGGAATGATAATCAACCTCCAGAATCATTTCGTTGTCCATATTGTAAAATTCGAGAGACATAATTTATCAAACAAAAAAAATCGGTAAAGATTACGCAGTGAGATCATTAGACGAGCCACGATATTCAAATTCGACAGCCCCACCACAACACTTGCTTTTTTTTGTGTTTTTCACAAAATATTTAAACAACCTTTCCACAACAAGTATCACAGTCATTGCTAGTCCAAGAATTGAAACGGGCTCCATGTATAAGCAAACATTTTTTTCAATAGAAGAGATTCGAAAACTGAGCACGTTGTTGGGCTTTCTGGACCTGCTCAATTTGCGCATTTACCGTCTCAACCTCTTCCTGGTCGACTACTTTTTTTTTCTCTTTGGCCAGTTCTGCCTTTTCAGCTCGCAGTTGGTCCTTGAGTTCCTTTCGTTTCTTGATTTCATAAAGGCTCTGCGACTGGTGGACAAGGATACTTTCCAGATTGGATAGCTTGGTAGCCATCTCTTCGTAGCGATCAACTCTCGGTTTCCGGGGAGGAGGCTTCTTTATTTCCTCGACTACCTTTTTCAATTCTTTGAGCTCTTCTTTACCCTGCTTCCTCTTTTGCTTAAGCAACTCTTTCGTTTCCTCAGTCATCGGCTTTTTATTTCCTTTCTTTTCAAACGAATCCATATTATAAAAAATAAAATATTTTTCTATATATGAACGTAAACGAAAATCCATTCTACCTCTTTGTTGACAGTGATGACCGTGTTAGTGGTACACCCAGCAATTTCGAAGTCGAATTCGATAATCTAAGTGCCATGCTCGGCAAAGAGTGTCGTGTGCAGTTGGTCAGTGTGGAGGCCCCCCTTGGGGCCATTTATCAAGTAACAGAGGGGAAAAACACCTTTGCTTTTTCTATCAATGGAAGTTCAACTATTTCTTTTGACATCACACCAGGGACCTATTCAGTCAACTCTCTGACTGATTTGATTAAAGAGCGCATGGAAACGCTGGATAGTGTAAACAACACATATGTTTTTGCATACAATCAAGACACAAACAAAATAACGCTGACCCCAACATATGCGTCAGGTACTTTCCAGTTAAGATGTAATTTGTCTAGCCCTGAAATAAATGACATACTCGGTTTGCCAGATGACTTGGTGAATGTAGGTAACAACACAGCATACCAATTCCCGAATCAAGTCAACATGATACCCAACTATAATTTTTACTTGCTGTGTGACCAGATATATTCGCGCAATCTGGGGAGTGGTGTGCGCAACCACGAAAATGCCCTTATCAAAATGAGCCTTTCACACCGATTCACAAGATCAATTATTCACTACTCGGATTTCGACACATACAGTTCGTTTATTCGATCTTTCCGTGGACGTATGAGGTTCAGCATTGTGCAAGACAATGGAGAGATAGCCACTATACCGTCCAACATGAAAACAACTCTCACGCTAAAAATATTTCCTGCGTGATTATTATGAACATTGAAGAAATAAATCTGAGCGGACTGCTAACCACCGCACCTTTATTTGGAATTGACGATGCCAACAAGAAACTTTCTGTGAATAGCAACGCCACTGGATTGGAGTGGACACCCGAGGTAGTACCGACATACACAACTTCAGACGCAGACAAAAAGCTGACTGTCAACACCACAGGTAGTGATCTGGAATGGAGAGCAGACTCTGTATCGGCTGGTTATATTTCAGAAAGAGGATCAGGGTCAACCAACACAGAATCAGACGCCGTAGGGTTTGTATTTGAAAATAAAGTAAAGTCAGGACTGTTCAATTACACGAGTGGGATAAATGATATACTGGCACTTAAAATAGATGACACCAACATTTTTGAATGCACACCTGGGCGAATATACGCAAACCAAAATATCAATTTTATGAATGACACATTGTTGAGTAGTCAAAGAATAAATTTTGGTCAGGGTGATTGCGGGATATCTGGCGATTCTAGTACGAATAATGAAAATGCAATTACCCTCAGAACTGACAACCAAGAGCGTTTGAGAATAAGTACGAACGAAAATATTTTATGTAAATCGAGAATTCAGATTGACACAAGTCTTGTAACATCGATCAACGCACCTCATATATACAGTACAAACATGTTCACACCGGGGATAAGTCTTGATCCTGTATACGGTTCGATTTTATTCTCTTCTTCTGGTGCCAATCTAATGGCAGAATTAAATAGGGAATATATAGACTTGAGAGAGCCTGTGAGATTAAGGCATCCCATAGCGCCGGAAATACAAATTGTCGAAGGTACTTTAGTGACTGCCAACGCCAACCTTCAAGGCAAACACACCTATTACCTGAAACGATCCACTGCAGGAACTAGCGAAGTTGTTTTTCCCCAACCGGCATCGGGTTTCAATGTGCGGTATGAACTCATAACTGATGGGAACGGAAATACGTCTTCAAATGTTTGCAGAATATCCACTCTATCAAATGACGTGTTACAGCTAATTGCAGGGGTTCGCACATTAATTTCAGGTTCCGCAGTGATTAACCTGACTTTGAATGCTCATTTTATCATGCAATTTATAGAAGCAGATAACCGATGGTTATTGATACGCTTGACTCAATAATTTTTTTATATGTTTAGATATGGAAAGCATTTCATATCTAAATGGTTTGGAAGAAACGCCTTTGCCTGCGATTACTGCAGGAACTGCCAACGAATACATCAGAGTCAACTCAAACGAATCCGCTTACGAACTCGCTCAACCGTCTGACATTTTACCCAGTCAAACTGGTGTGTCTTCTGGGTCTTTGCTATCCACTAATGGGACAACAACCTCCTGGTCAAATGATTTAAATCTGAGCAAAGTAAAACTTGCGGAAGGCTCAAGAACTGCACCAAGTTTAGTTTGGAACGACCCACAAGATAACACCGGTTTTTATGGGGATGGTAATGACTCAATAATTTACGCAGCAAACGGAAATAATCAAGCCAAATTCACTACTGGGGGTATACAGTTGTATGGATCGGCAGGTGCTTCAATCCGTGGGCTTAGTTCAAACGACACAATATTATCCAACGGTTCATTCGGGTTCATTGGACAAGCACCAGTTGTACAACAAATAACACCCTCGCCACAATCTTCCGCGAGGATAAGTGTTAATACAAACAATATAGAATTTGCAAACTCGACGAGTTCGGTTACGCCATTAGTAAGGATGATAATTGGCACGTCTCAGGTAAGTACTAATGTACCTCTGAATATTACACATAATGGAACCGCAACAAACCCTTCTTTATTGTTTGGAGATTCAACCGCAGGGGGTAGGTCTGGAATGTATAGTGATCCCACCGATAACACACTAAATTTTTGTACGAATGAAGTAGAGAGAATGTCAATAGACAATACAGGTGTTAAAGTGGTTACAGTACGAGCGGAATCAGGTTCTCAAGTAAATGACAAGGGATATGTGTTTGAGGATTCGCACGGGTCTGGACTTCAATGGGAAACTACTGGGGGGGGTATTTTGCGTTTGTGTCATACAAATTTAACCATGATTGGGATGTCATCAAATACAGTATCAATTAATGCAACAACAATTAACGCCAATGGAAATTTAACTAGTACCAATAAAATAAATGTCCCGAACGGCTCAACAGGTGGTATAGGTTTGCTAAACCGGGCGACACAAGTTGATTTCAATACAACAGGCGACACAGTTAATTTGAGAAGTTTCGGAACGATCCGAGTCCAGGCCTCCAGTTCAGGCGTAAGCCTTACAGGTAACACAACTGTGGGTAGTGGATCATTCACAGTAAACGGCGGTTTGGCTGATTTTGGTCAAGCTGCTCGAGTAACCGGAAATCTAACCGTGCAAAGTGGAAACTTAATTTTAGGCACAAACAATATCGATTCTGCTGATACAGTGAATTCCAACATTTTTAAAACAAGCACACAAGGGTTAAACACGCTATGCGCAGTTCGTGTAAATGAAGACAATTGTGGACTATATCAAAGTAATACAGGGAATTTGGATATAGCTGCGGGAGGTGTCAACGGTCTGAATATTAACTCGAGCCGGGTACAAGCAGCAAACATATTCAATTTCAACCGTTGTCCTGCTTACCAAGCAGAATTTCGGGAGGGTGGTGGTTCATTCAGTGTCACCACAACTTCAAACCCGTGTTTATTTTTATTTAGACCGGTTTCAGGAAATGGGGACTACGAATTTTCAGCAGCAACCAACTATTTTGCTGGCCAACAATTTCAAGTTATTACACGAGATGTATCAGGCAAAAGCGGCACAATTAGATACCGCGCACAATCTGACACAATTCATATCACAGGTGGTGCTGCAGCGACAACAATTGCAGCGAATACACATCACACACTCACATTGGACAGATATCATATTGTTATATGTAATGTCGATAGTAACCGTTTCTATTTGATCCAGACGTAGGTACGGTACCTGTCCCCCGGTACCAACGGATTAGCCTCCCAATTCTGGGGTCTGGGCTCAATACCGCCCCCTGGCCAGACCCTGCCAGACCCTTCAGACCCTAGCTTTTTTTGTGACAAGATTTTTGAAAAACCACACATCTTCCTTATATCTTTTTCAACAATGAAATCATAAGTTAGGGTCTAGAATTTGGGGTCTAGCTAGGGGGTCAGGCATAATTTTTTTGAAAAAAAAAAGGAAAAAAAAATGGGGTTGAAAAAAAAGTTAAAACTCTTTCTGGGGCCTGTTAGACCCTAGACCCCTAGACCCCTAGACCCCAGTTCTGGGTGGCTAACCCCCTCAAAAAAAAAGGTACGATACCAAGGGCATCATACCAACCCTAACCCTAACCCTAACGGT
>CAYWZI010000034.1:0-16260 GCA_964462815.1 uncultured Microbacteriaceae bacterium | reverse complement strand
AGCCGTTGCCGATGACTCCGTGCTGCTGCGCGAGGGGCTGGTGCGCGTGCTACGCGACGCAGGGCTCGAGGTCGTCGGCGCGTTCGGCGACGCCGAGGCCCTGCTCGGCGCACTGCCGTCACTGAGCGCCGACGCCGTCGTGCTCGATGTGCGCATGCCGCCGACCTTTCGCGACGAGGGTGTGCGCGCGGCGATCGAGGTGCGGCGCCGGCACCCCGAGGTGGCCATTCTGCTGCTCTCGCAATATGTCGAAGTCGCCTACGCGCAAGAACTGCTCGCGGCGGGCACGGGCGGCATCGGCTACCTGCTGAAAGACCGCGTCATCTCACTCGATGAGGTGCGGGATGCTCTCGAACGTGTCGCTGCTGGCGGCACCGTGCTCGACCCCGAAGTCATCACGCAGCTCATGGCCCGACGCGTCGACCCGCTCGCTGCCCTCACGGCGCGCGAGCGCGAGGTGCTCGAACTCATGGCGCAGGGCCGCACGAATGCCGCCATCGCCGCCGCCCTCTTCATCGGCGTCGGAGCCGTCGAGAAACACATCTCGGCCATTTTCGCCAAGCTCGGTCTCGATGCAGCCGACGGCGACCACCGCCGCGTGCTCGCGGTGTTGGCCTGGCTGCAGGCCAGTCAGTAGCTGCTCAGTAGCGCGCGAGCACTTCGGCGTCGCGCGCGTGCGTCAATGCGCGCCGCACGGTATCGAGGGCCTCGACCGGGTCGGTGTCGATGAGCGCGGCAGATGCTCGCAACTCTTCGTCCGCCTCCGCCAGTCGTGCCCGCGCGCCCGCAGAGCCGCGCGCTCCGATGGCCGCGCGTGCTGCGGCCACTTGAGCCTCAGTCTGCACCCGTGCGGCGAGGTACGCCTCGCGCGCGTGCGCGAGTCGTTGAGTCTGCGTGCGCGACGAGGCGAGCGCCACCTCGACGGCGTCCATCGCCTGGCGCACCTCGCGGAGCTGCTCGAGCGGGTCAGCGCTGCGTCCCTTCGCCGCCGCGATCGCCTCGTCGAGGTCGGCTACGGCATCGGTGATGGCGGCACCCGCGTCGCCGTCGGGCGCGGCCTCGGCCGCCTCGAGCGCCTCACGGCGGGCTGTGCGAGCGTCATCGAGCAACCGCGTGAGTGCCGTCTCCGCATCGTCGAGCCGCTGCGCTGTGGCCGCGACCTGATCGAGCGCCTCGTCGGCCGTGAAGAGTAGCCGCTCAGCCTCAGCGAGGGTCGTCATGACGCTACTCGCGGGGGCGGCGGCGCCCGGTGCCGATTCCGCTGCCAGGCTCTCGGAACGATCGAGGTCGCGGGCGGCCCGCTCGGGCGCGTCGGCAGCGGCGCCGAGCGCGGTGCGGGCGTGCGACGTGAGGAGGGCATCCCGCTGCTCGATTGTCGTTGCTAAGCGAGCCCGCGCGTCGGCAATGCGCGATCGCAGTCGTTCGAGGCGTTCGGGTGCGGTCGACTCGAGCGATCGACGATCGCGGAACGCTGACGCCTGTTCACTGAGCGTGCGGTCGATGCGGTCCGCGAGCATGACGATTCGGGCAGCACGCTCACGGTTGGCGAGTCCGGCGCCGGGCTCATCGTCGATGAGGCGGTGGAGCCGAAAAACCTCGTCGCGGTCAGTGCGAGCCTGCGCGACCGCAGCGCGATAGTCACGCGCTGCCTTCTCGCCGAACTGTGCAATCGCGAACTCGACATCGGCCTCGCCTTCGGCGATGCGATCATCGGCGCGGACGAGGGCCGAGCCAGCCTTTCGACGCACGTCGCCCGAGACCTGCGCAGGGCGTGAGCGCCGTCGCGACACGATCACGATTCCGCCCACGAGCACGGCGGCAACGACCACGAGCACGGTGACACCGCCCGCGACAAGCGCCGAGAAGATTCCGCCAACGAGTTCCACGCCCCGATTCTAGGCTCACCAGATCGGGGGCAGACCGGGGCAAATCCCCGGAAAATCGGGCCAGCGGCCGTAGGGTGGCCGCGTGTGGCGTGCCGACCGATACGACGATCATGAGATCGACGCCGACGACGTCAGCCGGGCAAACCCCCTGCAGCCCTCGTCGGTGCTGTTCGACGACCCCCGCGTTGCTCCGATGAACGTGGCCGCACCCGTGTGGGACCGCTGGCGCACTGAGCTCGCGATGGTCGGCGGCTCGAACACGCTGTTGCACTTCAGTGATGATCCGCGGGGACGCATCGAGCTCGGCACGAGCCACCCCGGCGGGCTGGCGCGGTTCATTGCGGGCAGCCCCACCCTTCTGAGCAATCTCGTGCGCGACGACGTCGCGCTCAAGCAGGCCCGCGTCGCGGCCGAGCGCATCGCCGATACCGGTGTCGAACTCGCGAGTGCTCGCGGCATCGACGCCGTGCAACTCGGCATCGGGCTTGTTTCGTGGCGCGTCGATGGCGTCGATCACTGCGCCCCCTTGCTGTTGCGTCCGCTTCGCCTGCGGCGTCGGGGTCGGGATGTCGAGCTCACGCTGACCGGAACCGTCTCGGTCAACCCCGCGCTCGTGCGGGCGCTCGCCGAGCAGTTCTCGGTGCACCTGGATGAAGCCGCGTTCGTTGCGCTCGCGCATGACGGAGAGGCCTTCAAGCCCAACCCGCCCCTCGACCGGTTGCGCGGCCTCACCGCCCACCTGCAGGGAATCACGATCAGTGCCCGCCTCGTCGTGAGCACGTTCGCCGACGTCGGAACCGCCCTCGTCGCCGACGCGCACGATCTCGCGCACCCGGTGCTCGACGCTCTCGCGGGCAACACGAGCGCCCGCTGGGCCGTGAGCGACAACCAGTCACCGGTCGAGCCGGTGCCCGCGGACGAGCGGCCGCCCGAGACGGATCTGCTGCTGCTCGATGCCGACACCGAGCAAGAGCACGTGATCGCGTCGATTGCCGCGGGCAACTCGCTCGTCGTCAAGACCCTGCCGGGCACGGGAGCGACCCAGACCGTCGTCAACGCCCTCGGTGCCCTCGTCGCGCAGAACAAGCGCGTGCTCGTCGTCAGCCCCCGTCGTGCGAGCTTGCGCACGATCGCTCAGCGCTTTGGCGATATCGGGCTGCCCGGCATCGCCGTCTCACCGCGCTCTCTGCGCAAAGACGTGATTCGCGCGATCGTCCGCAATGAGAAGGCGCAACGGCCGCGTGTCGCCGATATCCACGAAGCACTAACGCGCCTTCGCTCGGTGTTGCTCGACTACCGTGAAGCGCTCTCGCGGCCCGACGCCGACTTGGGCATCAGTGTCATCGACTGCGTCACTGAGCTCAGCCGGCTCGCTCTCTTGCCGACCCCGCCGACGACGCGCGCGCGCCTCAGCCGCGCCGCCGTTGAACTGCTCGCCGCCGACCGCCGCGAGGCAGCCGAGACCATGGTGCAGGCCGCTGAGCTCGGCCAGTTCAGCTACGGTCCGGGCGATTCGCCGTGGTATGGCGCGTCGTTCCGCACGGGTGATGAGGCGATTGCTGCGCAGCAGCTCGCCCGCCGGCTCCACCACGAGACGGTGCCGCGACTCGTCGAGCGCGGCCGCGCACTCGTCGGCTCGACGCCGATGCGACCCTTCGAGACGCTGGCCGAGCTGGGCGTCTATCTGCGCCTGCTGTCTGACCTTCGCGACACTCTCGACCGCTTTCAGCCCGCCGTCTTCGACCGTTCGTTGAGCGAGTTGATCGCAGCGACCTCGCCCCGTCGTGAGTCGTCGACCATGCCCGCCGCAACGCGCCGCCGCCTCAAGGGCCTCGCGAAGGAGTACCTGCGTCCGGGCGTGAGTGTGAGCGACCTGCACGAGGCCCTCACCCGCATTCAGCAGCAGCGGGTGCTCTGGCAGCGCTTCGTGCCGAGTGGCATCACCCCGACCGTTCCCGTCGGAATCGCCGACGTCGCCGTCGCTTTCCAACAGGTCGAGCTCGATCTTGCGGCCCTGGATGCTCCTCTCGGCCACGACAGCCGAGACCAGCAGCTCGCACACCGCCCGCTGCACGAGTTGCACGCACTGCTCGAGGGTCTCGCTGCCGAAAGTGACGTGCTCGCGAACCTGCAGGAACGCACGACTCTGCTGAGCCGGCTCGCGCAGTTCGATGTCGGACCGTTGCTCAGCGACCTGGCGGCGCGCCACGTGCCCCGCGAGCAGGTCGCCGCCGAGCTCGAGCAAGCCTGGTGGCGTTCGGCGCTCGACAGCTTGCTGCACCACGACCGCGCGTTGCTCGGCGCCGAGCCCGACGTGCTCGAGCGACTCGAGGCCGACTTCCGTCTCGTTGATGAAGCGCATGCTGCGGGTGCCGCCCAATTGCTCGCGTGGCAGCTGGCCGAGAACTGGTCGATTGGAATCACCGACTGGCCCGACGAAGCCGAGGCACTGCGCTCCGCGCTCAAGTCGGGGCACCTCAGCCCCACCACACTGCAGCGGGGTGCACCGCACTTGAGCCGCCCGATTGCGCCCGTGTGGCTCGCCTCGCCCTACGACGTGCACCTCATCAGCGACAACATCCCGTTCGACACGGTCTTGCTGCTCGACGCGGGGGCCGTGACCGTGGCCGAGATCGCCGGGGCTGTGCGACGGGGTCGGCAAGTGGTTGCCGTTGGCGACCCGGTGACGCAAGCGCCGGCGCCGTTCCGCATCGCGGTTGGCGACACAATCGACGACGGTGACGTCGACGCTCGGCATGCCGCGTCGGCACTCTTTCAGCTCAGCGAGTTGCTGCCGTCGGTTTCCCTCACGCGCTCGTACCGCGCCGGCGGTGAAGACCTCGCCGAACTCGTGAACCGGAGGTTCTACGCCGGCCGCATCGAGTCGTTGCCGTGGGCCGGATCGTTCTTGGGGCATCCCTCGATCGCCGTCGACTACCTCGACGGTGGCCACGGCATGCCCGACGATGACACGGGGGCCATCGAGAGCGTCGACGTCGAGGTGCTCCGCACGGTCGACCTCGTGATCGAGCATGCGACGACACGACCGCACGAGTCGCTCATGGTGATCACCGCGAGTGCGAAGCACGCAGCGCGCGTGCACACCGCGGTGCTTGAAGCGCTCACGCAACGCCCCGACTTACACGACGTTCTTCTCGGGGACCGCCCCGAACCGTTCGCTGTACTCACGATCGAGCAGTCGGTGGCGCAGGCCCGCGATCGCGTGATCTTCTCAATCGGCTTTGGCCGCACGCCGCACGGTCGCGTGTTGAGCGAGTTTGGTTCGCTCGGCCGAGCCGGCGGCGACCGCCTCCTCGCGGTCGCGATGACGCGGGCACGGCGTTTCGTCCGCATCGTCAGCTGCATTCGACCCGGCGACCTCGACGACGACCGGCTGTCGCACGGCGCCCGCGCGCTCGCCGATCTGCTCACCGACATCGAGGCGCGACGCACGGCCGATGAACTGCCCGACGACAGCGACCCGATGCTCATCGACTTGGCGCGTCGGCTCGAGGCGCGCGGCATGACCGTGGCTCTCGGGCACCGCGGCAAGCTGCCGCTCGTCGCGAGCCGAGGTGGCTACTGCGTCGCGGTCGAGACGGATGCTGCACTCAGCCATCTCTCGCTGCGCGAGTCGCTGCGCCTGCGCCCCGACCTCATGCGCCGCCTTGGCTGGCACTATGCGCGCGTGCACGTATTCGAGCTCTTCAGTGACCCCGAGGCCGTGGCCGACCGCGTGTTCGCCCTCGCGGGCGGCGTCGCCCCTGGCGCGGCAACCGAAGAGCTCGCGATCTCACGCTGAACGCCGTCGTGAGGCACGCGTACGCTTGAGGGCATGAGCGAGACGGATGCGGGGCACGCCCCGAGCGACCGCCGCCGCGTCGCGCGCCGAGTCACGACGGCGCCCCCGCCCGGGTCGGATCCCGCTCCGAGCCCGGAACCCGCGCGGCACCAGCTCGACGAGAATGACGACCGGCTCCGCGCCGAGAAGCCTCCGCACTACTGATGACGCACGCGCACCCGCCCGTCGGTGAAACCGACCTCGCCGTGTTGCTGCGGTCGATGCGCCCTGAACTGCTGCCCGGCGACTGGTTCTTTGCCACCGTTGAGCCCCGTGCGGCCGTCGACGCCGCAGCGACGGTTCGAGAGCCCGAAGGGCTTTCGGTCGTGGTTGATAGAGCGGAGGCCGAACGGCTGGGCGCTGCCACAACGCACGCCTACCGGTGGATCACCCTGCGGGTGCACTCATCACTGGAGGCGGTGGGGCTAACGGCGGCCGTGAGCGCAGCGTTCACGACACACGGCATCAGCTGCAATGTGATCGCGGGCGCGTTCCACGACCACCTTCTGGTGCCCGCTGCGCGCGCCGACGACGCGATGCGAGCGTTGCGCGAGCTCAGCGACGACGCTTAGGCCTCGGGCCGGGCATCGTCGCGCTTCGCGAGCAGGTCGCGAATCTCGGCGAGAAGCTCGATCTCGGTCGGGGCTACAGCCTCGTCGCTCACGGGCGCGCCCGCGCGTCGGCGTTGTTCCGCTTGGCGTTTGAGGTAGTTGATCGGGGCCACGAGGGCGAAGTACACCACCACCGCGACGATGAAGAAGTTCAGCAGTGCGCCGATCACGGCACCGAAGTAAATGGTCGACTCACCGCCCGACACCGTCGGAATGACGACCGGGAGCGCTGTTGCCAGCGATTCGGCACTGAAGAGGGCGCCGATGAGCGGGTTGATCACCGCCGTCACGATCGAGGTGACGACCGCCGTGAAGGCGGCGCCGATGACGACGGCGACCGCGAGGTCAATGACGTTGCCGCGGAGGATGAATTCTTTGAACCCTGAGAGCATGCGTCGATGCTAACTGGCGGTGGTTGCCTTTGCGGGGGCCGAGGAGGTGCTGGGCGACGCCGAAGAACCGCTGCCTGACGAGCTCGAGGTCGATGAACCCGACGACCCAGAGTCAGCCTTCTTGGTTGTCTCGGTCGCGCCCGAGCCTGAGCCCGATGAGCTCGAGTCCCCCGACCCCTTCGCGCCCGCGCGGCTATCGGTGCGATAGAACCCCGAACCGTTAAAGGTCACGCCCACGGCCGAGAACACCTTGCGCAGCCGACCCTCGCAACTCGGGCACACCGTGAGTGTGTCGTCGGTGAAGGCCTGCTGAATGTCGAACGCCGTCGAACAGTCGGTGCAGCGGTACGAGTACGTGGGCATGGAAAAACCTCCACCCTCCAGAATACGGCGCGTGCGGGCATCCCTTGACCGCGCCTGAACGCAGGCGGTCAGTCGGTGAAGCGCAGAATCGCGCTCGGCGTCACGGCTCCGTCGACCGGCTGGTCGTGACGCTCGCGCGGCAACTCGTCGACCACTTCATGGTCGAAGACCACGGCGAAGACGGGCGGGCGGCGGTCCATCGAACCAAGAGTCTTGTCGAAGTACCCTCGGCCCCAGCCCATGCGCATGCCGCCGCGGTCGACGGCCGCAGCGGGAACGAGAATGAGGCCGACGTCATTAACCGCAATGGGCCCGAGCACCTCGGTCGTCGGCACGGGCATGCCGATGACGTCGCTCGACTCGTCGGAGGCGTCGAAGGTTGCCCAGTCGAGCAGCCCGTCGTCGCGCGACACCGGAAGCAGAACGCGAATGCCCTGCTCGGCGGCCCAGTGCAGAAACGGTCGTGTCTCGGGTTCATGGGGGGTCGCGAGATAGCACGCGAGCGATCGAGGGCCCAACGTCGAGGTCAGCGCGATCAATTGGCGGGTGAGCGCCCCGGTGGCCAACTCGCGCTCATGCTGAGTGCGAATGCGTCGACGCTCACGCAACTCAGCGCGCAAGGCACGCTTGGCTGCAATGGCATCGCCGTCGGGGTCGGTGGGCATACCGCCCATGCTAGGGGCGCACCGTCACGAGGGGCGCGGCAGATAGTGCGCAGGGATACGCTGAGGCCATGAATCCGAGAATCAGCAAGGCAGTGATCCCGGCTGCGGGACTCGGTACCCGCTTCTTGCCCGCCACGAAAGCCATGCCGAAAGAAATGCTTCCGGTCGTCGACAAGCCGGCCATTCAATACGTGGTCGAAGAGGCCGTTGCGTCGGGCCTCACCGACGTGCTCATGATCACCGGTCGCAACAAGACGGCCCTTGAAAACCACTTCGACCGCGTCGGCGAGTTGGAGGCCACGCTCGAAAAGAAGGGTGACACCGACAAACTTGCCAAGGTGGAGTACTCCACCGACCTCGCCGACATGCACTACGTGCGGCAGGGTGACCCGCTCGGCCTCGGTCACGCCGTATTGCGCGCACATATGCACGTCGGCCGTCAGCCGTTCGCGGTTCTTCTCGGTGACGACATCATCGACCCCCGCGATCCATTGCTTGATCTGATGATCGACGTGCACGAGAGGAAGAATGCGAGCGTTATCGCCCTTCTCGAGGTCGACCCCTCCCAGGCCCACATGTACGGCATCGCGACGATCGAAGCCACTGACGACCCGAATGTCGTGCGCGTGCTCGACCTCGTTGAGAAGCCTGAGAAAGGCACGGCCCCGTCGAACTACGCCGTTATCGGTCGCTATGTGCTTAAGCCGGAGATCTTCGACATTCTCGAGCACACCGTTCCCGGCAAGGGCGGAGAAATTCAATTGACCGATGCTCTTCTCGAGCTTGCCGGCAATGTCGAGGCCGGAGGCGTCTACGGGGTGGTGTTCCGCGGACGTCGCTACGACACCGGTGACCGCCTCGACTACATCAAGGCCATCGTGCAGCTCGCCGTCGAGCGCGACGACCTGGGCCCCGAACTTCGCCCGTGGCTGCGCGACTTCGCCGCCAGCATGGACTAAACCGTGGCGGCACTCATTCCCACCCTCGTCGAGGGCGCGACAACCCTGCGCCCGATACGAGTGCGTGACGCGCGCGCGCTCGAGCGCGAACTGCTCGCGAGCCGTGCGTGGCTGCGCCCGTGGGAGGCCACGAGCCCGTCGGCGCCCATGAACTGGGACACCAAGGGCAGCATTCGCGCACTGCTTGCGGGTGCTCGGGCAGGCCATGGTTTGCCGTTCATCATTGAGACGGATGGCCGCCTGGCCGGTCAACTCAATGTCAGCGGCATGACCTACGGCTCTCTCGCCTCCGCCACGATCGGCTATTGGGTGGGGGCGGGCTTCGCTGGGCGTGGTCTCACGCCGACCGCTGTCGCGCTCGCCACTGATCACGTCTTCTTCACGGTCGGCTTGCACCGCATGGAGATCTGCATCCGCCCCGAGAACGCACCCAGCCTGCGCGTCGTCGAGAAACTCGGCTTTCGCTACGAGGGGTTGCGTCGTCGCTACATTCACATCAACGGCGACTGGCGCGATCACTTCTGCTTCGGGCTGACCGTCGAGGAGGTGCCGCAAGGGGTGCTGCAGCGCTGGCGCTCCGGGCGCGTCGACTCCACGGTTGCGGTCGTGCCCGAGGTTGATCGCATTGCCGCTCGGCAGAGCATCCCGTTGCCGCCCGCTCGCTGAGTCGGGCAGAGTGTCGGGCCAGAACGGAGGCAGATATGGACGACGCCACGAAGAAGCTCATCGACTCGTTGCCCGAGAAGACCGGCAGATCGCTTGAGCAGTGGTCGAGCATCCTCGACCAGACGGGGCTCGAGAAGCACGGGCAGATGCTCGCCTTCCTGAAGACCGAACACGGAGTGACCCACGGCTTTGCAAACTCGATCGCAATCCTGCATCGAGAACGCGGCGTCGAGCGCACCGATGACGACCTGCTCGATGCGCAGTATGCCGGAGCTAAGGCGGTTCTCCGGCCGCTGCATGATCGACTCGTCGAGATCGCGCAGTCGCTCGGCGACGATGTCGAGGTTGCGGTGAAGCGCACATCCGTATCGTTGCGCCGCCGCAAGCAATTCGCGCTCATCGAACCCGCGAGCGCCCAGCGCATCGCTCTCGGTCTCAACCTCGGTGAAGCCCCCGCCGGCGAGCGCCTACTCGCCGCGAAGGGCATGTGCACGCATCGGGTCGACGTGCGCGCGCTGGACGACATTAACGAGGAGCTCGTCGACTGGTTGCGCCAGGCCTACGAACTCGCCTAGGGCTACAGCGACACGAACGGAATCGAGAGGGTCAGCGCGAGGCCTCCGATGAAGATCACCGAGCTGATGCCGATAAGCGCATATTGCGCCTTGCGACTCTTGAGCACGGCAGCGACACCGAGCAAGAACAGCGACACGGCGAAGAGCACGGTGTTGAGCGTCAAGCGATCGCCGTAGTTATTGGCCTGGTCACCCGACGCGGTCGCCTCGGCGGCCGCGTCGTTGAGGTCGCTCCACCCGCCGAACAAGAATTGGAGATAGGCCTCGTCGTTCTGAGGGGGCGTGTAGAAATCGGGATCAGCGGCGTTCTCGGCTTCGGCCCAGTCCAGGGCGGCCGAGAGCTCGTCAGACACCGAAACGAAGGTCAGCACGTCGAGCTTCTCGGCGGCGAGGCTCGCGATGACGGGATCTGCAGATTCCGCTTCGATCTGGAGTTCGAGCAAGCGAGCGATGGTCGCGGAGTCTTGCACGTACTGCTGATTGCCCTCGAGGTAGGCCGACTCGGCTTCGGCTGTCAGGCGCGTCGATTCGGCGTAAAACGAGTCCATCTTCGAGCCGTAGAGCGCTGCCTGGAACGAGGCGTAAGCCGTGACGACCGACACGATGCCGAGCAGAACGACGATGACGAGTTCGATGTTGCCGAAGAAGCTCGACAGGCGGCGCGGCTCAGCGCTCGCAGAGGGCTCGACGACGGGGCTCGACGACATGGGGGGCTCCTTGCATTGACAGGGGGTGATCGGGTCGCGGGTCTGTAGACACTCCGCTGGCCTCCGGTGACGACCGGCCGTCGAATCGTACCGTTACCGCATGGAGGTCACGGGTGGCGGCACGGCGATTCTCATCGCTGTGGCCGCAGCGATGTGGCTGCTCTATCTCGTGCCAATGTGGCGTCGGCGCGCGGAGTACCTCGCGACTGAGCGCAACGCCATTCGCTTGCAGCAAACCCTGCGCATCATGGCGCAGACCGCCGAAGTGCCAGCCGAAGTGCGAGCCGAGTTGACGGCGCGTGATGTGGCCGCGCAGCAGCGCTCGCTTGCGGCGCGGCAGCGCGAAGAGTTGGCGATTGCGCGAGCCCGCGAGGCGGCGGCGCAGCGGGCAGTGCGCATGCGGCTCGCCGAGTCGGCTCCGGGCCTCATGGCCGAAGTGGATGCTGCGCGTCTCGGTCAGCGTCGCCTCCGACGCTCGCGTGCCGTGACCTCGCTGCTGACACTGCTCGCCCTCATCGGCATCGGCGTCGCGATCGCCGCGGGCGCGTGGGTGTGGGTGGGCTTCGCGTCATTCGTCGCCATCAGCGGGTTCACCTTGCTGAGCGGACTTGCACGCGCCCACCGGCGTCGCACGGCTCCGGTTGCGGGTGTTGCCGCCTCACAGTTCGTCGACCTTGCCCCGCCCGTGCGGCGCGCACCCCCGGTTGCTCGTCGTGAGTGGACGCCCGTGCCGTTGCCGAAGCCGAGCTACCTCAGCGCGCCCGTTGTGCCGGCCGGGGCCGTAGCACCAGCTCTTGATCACGCGGCTGCCCTTGCTGCGGCGGCGGCAGAAGCCGAGCGGGCCCAGCGGGCGGCGGCCGCCGCGGCATCCGTCGCCCCCACCGCAGCGCCTTCCCGAACTTCGGACGAGGAGGCACCGCGTATCGAGCGGCCCGCCGCGAGCCGCTTCGACCGTATGGGGCTCGTCGAGCAGTTGCCGACGCGCCCGCCCGATCTTGATGAGGTGCTGCGCCGCCGGCGTGCGGCCAGCTAGGCCACAGCTCGGGACTAAAGCCCCTGATACCCCATGGGGTATCAGGAATAGCCTGGCCTCGCCGGCGACGCCGCCGGGGAATCGAGGCAGGTCTCATGGCCACCATCGTCGTTCTCGGAGCAGGAGTCTCCGGCCACACCGCAGCCCTCACGCTGCGCCGCAAGCTCGGACGCGAGCACCGCGTGATCGTCGTCTCGCCCAACTCGAAGTGGAACTGGATTCCCTCGAACATCTGGGTCGGCGTCGACCGCATGCCGAGCAAGCGCGTCGTCTTCCCGCTCGCACCGGTCTACAAGCGCAAGGGCGTCGACTTTCGGCAGGCCAAGGCCGTGGCGATTCGACCCGAAGGGGACGTGCTTGATGGCCAGGGGGCCGTCGACATCGTCTACACGCTCAAGGGTCGCGAGGGCGAGATCGAGCGCGTGCGCTACGACTACCTCATCAACGCCACGGGCCCGCAGCTGAACTTCGAGGCGACTCCGGGGCTCGGACCCGACACGGGTCACACGGTCTCGGTCTGCACGCCCGCGCACGCCGAGCACGCGGCGCACGAGCTGGCAGCCGTGATTGCCAAGCTCAAGGCCGGAGAGCGGCAGACGCTCGTCATCGGCGTGGGTCACGGCACCTGCACGTGCGAGGGCGCGGCGTTCGAGTACGCCTTCAACGTCGAGCACGAGCTGCGCCGAGCGGGCGTGCGCGACCTCGCCGAGGTCGTCTACCTGACCAACGAGGTCGAGCTCGGCGACTTCGGCGTGGGCGGCATGGTTTTCGATAAGGGCGGCCAGCGGGTGACGAGCGAAGAGTGGATGCTCTCGCTATTCCGTGAGCGCGGCGTCAAGGCCATCACCGAGGCAGCCGTCGACTCGATCGAACCGGGAGTCATCCGGTACCGCCAGCTCGACGGCGAACTGGCCGAGTTGCCCTACGACTTCGCGATGCTGCTGCCGCCGTTTCGGGGCGTGCACCTTGAGGCGTACGACCGTCAGGGAGAGAGCATCCACGATGCCCTGTTCGCACCGAGCGGATTCATGAAGGTCGACGCCGACTACACGCAGAAGCCCTTCGCCGAGTGGAGCGGAGACGACTGGCCGCGCACCTATCAGGTGCCCGGTCACGCGAACGTGTTTGCCATCGGTATCGCGTTTGCCCCGCCGCATCAGATCACCGAGCCGCGCTTCACGCCGCAGGGTGTCGCCATTGCGCCGGCGCCTCCGCGGACGGGCATGCCCTCCGGCGCCATGGGCAAGGCGGTCGCGTTGAGCATTGTTGACATGATTCGCGCGGGCGATCACGTTGCCACGCACACGGCCTCGATGGCCGACTTGCCCGCTGCGTGCATCGCCTCGATGGGCGTGGGCTACACGAGCGGATCGGCGGCCGCAATGACGATGACGCCGATCGTGCCTGATGTGCGACGCCACCCCGAGGGCGCGGGACGCGAGCTGGGCGCCACGACGGGGGAGATCGGACTCGCCGCCCACTGGGTCAAGCGCTTGCTGCACAGCGCGTTTCTCTACAAGGCGAAGGCCTATCCGCTGTGGTACCTCATTCCCGAGTGACGCAGCCCGCAACCGTTTCGAGCGAGGAGTCAGTCATGACCGCACCTCTCACCACCCAACAACGCATCGATGCCGCGCCGGCCACGCCTGAGCGCGAGCTGCGTCGGCGACGGAATCCGCTGCTGCAGTTGTGGCCGTTTCTGCGGCTCAACGTGTCGATGTTCATGCTTGCCCGCCGACACCACGACTAGTCAGCCGCACGCGGCACCTCGCTGGGCGGGAATTCGAGGTGCCGCGGGCGCGGTGATATGGTGGTGTCGCTCCACGGGCCTGTGGCGCAGTTGGTAGCGCGCCTCGTTCGCATCGAGGAGGTCAGGGGTTCGAATCCCCTCAGGTCCACCATTTTTTCCTCTCCCTACCGTCCCCCACCCCGACGTGGGAATGCTCAGAGACGGCATCGCGTTTCCTTCACTAGCTCCGCTCGAATCGTGGGGCGCATCGAGAGGAAACGACCGTGTCTCGCAAGCCCATCGTCATTGCCGGAATCGTCGCGGCATCGATCGGCGTGATCGCCGCGATCGGCATCGGCGCATTCGCGTTCTCCAACATCACTGAGGATGCTCCCCTCGAGGTCGAACAGCCCGCGGCCGTTGAGCCACCGCCCGTCGTCGATCCGGAAGCCGAGGGAGACGACTTCCCCGTGGTGCTGCGCTCGGGCATGTTCGTTGACGGCGATGCGATTCACCGTGGTTCGGGAACGGTTTCGATCGTCGACGACGGTGAGCAGCAGCTTCTGGTGTTCGGCGACGACGTGTCGATCACGCCGGGACCCGACCTTTTCGTCTACCTCTCTCCGAACGGTCCAGGGGAGGACCTTGGCGAGTTCGTCTCGCTCGGCACGCTGACCTCCGACACGGGAGCGCAGGCCTATGTGCTTCCCGAGAACGCCGACGACTTCCGCACTGTCGTGATCTGGTGCCGTGCCTTCAGCGTGACCTTCGCGACCGCCGAACTGACCTAGCGTTCCTCTGCCGGGCGACTCGCGTCGTCCGCCCGTGAGGCGCGCGCCGGCACGCCGCGGATGAGCAGCGAGAGCAGAATCGCGAACTCTCCGACCGTGGCCGGAATTGTGAGCAGGTCAGCGACGGCCGACGTGTCGGGTGCGAGCGTGATGAGCGCGATGCTCATGATGTAGCCAATTCCGCCCACAATGAGCACCCAGCCGATCCAGCGCCAGGCGAAGCGCGAGCGGAGCACCAGAACTCCCATCGGGATGAGCCAGGCGCCGAAGAACACCGTGCCGGCGGCCCAGAAGCCCTCGGAGAGGGTGATGAGCAGGGTCACCTGTAGGGCGGCGTCGGGAAGGCCAGCATCCGCAATCGTGGTTGCGGTGCTCAGGGCGGCAGCGCTACCGAGAATCGCGACGGCGTTCATGAGGCCGAAGGTCGTGAGCGTGCCGGCCGCGAATGAACTCACCGAACGGAAGAGCGCGAAGAACCACAGGGCCGCGAGCACTTGAGTGACGACGACGCCGAGCTCGAGCAGCAGGCCGAGTCGCGCGAGCGGAAGGTTGCCGGTGAGGGCGTCGAGCACGGCATCGCCTTCGCCCGCGATGAAGACCTGCGGGCGGATGAGCAAGAAACTCAGCACGCCCGTGAGGGCCAGGCCGAGGTAGAAGGCGCCCGTGAGGCGGGCGGTTCGGGTGAGGGGGTGCATGGGATCTCCGTTCGAGTGGGGGCGCGCGGGGCCCGCGAACCTTATGGCGTAAGGTTGCCATACGGTGTAAGGTTACGCAAGACGGAGTGTTGAGAAAGGACGACGTGGCGACTGCAGAACGACAGCCGGTCACACGCGATCGAGTGCTGGAAGCGGCGATGTCGATCGCTGATGCCGAAGGACTCTCCGCCGTGAGCATGCGCCGTGTGGCCACAGCGCTGCAGGTCGAGGCGATGTCGCTCTACCATCACGTCGCAAACAAGGAGGCGCTGCTTGACGGGCTGGTCGACCGAGTCGTGACCGAGGCGCTCGGCGCGTCGACGGCAGCAGCCGAGCGAGCCGCATTGACCGGTGACGACTGGCAAGCGGATGTGCGCACCCGCAGTCTCGCCGCCCGCCGAGTGATGCTGCGTCACCCCTGGGCGCCGGCTCTCATCACCTCGCGGAGCGTGATCCCCCTAGCCGTGCAAGCGATGTTCGAGGCAGTGCTCGCCGCCATGATTCGTGGAGGACTCTCATACCGCACAGCTCACCGCGGCTTGCACGCTCTCAGCAGCATGGTGCTGGGCTTTGTTCAGGAGCCCTTCGACTCTTCTGAGGGCGAGCCAACCATGGATGGTGCGGAGATCACCGAGGACTTCATTGCGCAGTTCGCCGAGCAGTTTCCCTACACCGCCACCATGGTCGCGGAAGGCCTTCATGATGATGGCGAGCCAACGCTTGGCTGGTGCGACTCACAGACCGAGTTCGAGTTCACACTCGGCCTCTTGCTCGACGGCCTCGACCGGGCCGACCGAAAGGAAGGGTGAACCATGCCAATGCCACGTTGGTGGGCGCACATGAACAAGTGGACGTTTAATCCCCTTGAGCTCAAGAAGGGCAAGCGGCCTGTGCTCGTGCACGTGGGTCGCACGTCGGGCCGCGAGTACCTCACGCCGCTCGACGCGACACCGATCGAGGGCGGCTACCTCTTCGTTCCGGTGTACGGCGTCGAGTCGGACTGGGTGCGCAACGTGCTCGCCGCGGGTTCGGCGAGACTACGCACGGGAGGCACGGAAGTCGTCGTTACGAACCCACGCCTGATTGACGAAGAGACGGCCTTCGCTCTGCTGCCGGACGACACCGAGCGACCGCCGAAGTGGCTCAAGCTCGAGCAGTATTTGCTGACTGATCTCGCGGCCTCCGCGAGCTGAGTGCGGCGAGGTCGGCGACACCCGTCGGGGCTCGCCGCTACGCTCACGGCATGACGAACGGACCCGCCTCGATCGAACCGCGCGTGCTGCATTGGATGCTCGACACCGACCCGGCCGACGAGATCGCGGAGGCGTTCCTGAGCGCGTGGGAGGC